>CAZCXQ010000031.1:6889-15419 GCA_964502655.1 uncultured Sphingorhabdus sp. | reverse complement strand
ACAAGGCTGTGCATCGAACCGGTGTTGATGACCCTGCCCCACCCCTTTGCCTTCATCGCGGGCAAGGCAGCTTTTGTGGTATGGAATGCGGACGACAAAATGATCGACATGATGGCGTCCCACTTATCTTCCGGGAATTCATCAACTGGGGCGACGTGCTGGATCCCCGCATTGTTGATCAAAATATCGGGCGATCCCAGTTTCTCGCTACATTCAGCGACCATCGCCCTGATTTCATCTGGCTTCATCATATTAGCGCCAGAATGGAGCGCTTTGCCACCGCTTGCCGCGGCGAGTTCCGCGACATAGCCTTGTATGGCATCCGCATCACCAAAACCGTTAATCATCACATTGGCACCCTGGGCCGCCAGTGCACGCGCATAACCCAAACCAATGCCAGATGTTGAACCGGTAATGAGCGCCGTTTTGCCTTGGAGGAACATGGAAGATAGCCTTTGCTTCATGGATGAACTTTAACTGCGTTATACATCGCTAAACGCAATGTTGGTGCAGGACAATATGGCAGAATGCCAAGACCAAATAGGTGCAATTATCTAAAAGGCCTGTCATAAGCGCCGCATGCGTTTGAATGATTGTCATAATGTCGCCGATTTTCGCCAGCTGGCGAAGTCGCGCCTGCCGTCACCTATCTTCAACTATATCGACGGCGCAGCCGATGATGAGCGGACGAAAGGTCGCAACAGTGGGGCGTTCGACGACTGCGACCTTGTGCCCAATGTGCTCGCGGGCGTTTCGGATATTGACACAAAAGTTCGTGTCATGGGCAAAGACATTGCCATGCCGCTCATGCTATCGCCAACCGCGTTGCAACGCTTATTCCATTGGCAAGGTGAACGCGCCGTTGCCGCTGTGGCGCAGCAGTTTAACACATGGTTCGGCATTTCATCGCTTGCCACGGTCAGCATCGAGGAAGTCGGTGAACGCATCAAAACGCCTAAGCTGTTTCAGCTGTATATCCACAAAGACAAGGGCCTGAACGCGTCGATGATCGAACGCTGCAAGGCCGCGAAATTTGATGCCATCGCGCTCACCGTCGATACGATCGTATCGGGCAATCGGGAACGCTGTCTGCGCAGTGGCTTCACCTCGCCGCCGCGCTTCACGCCTGCATCGGTGCTGAGCTACGCGATCCATCCATCATGGGCGCTGAACTATATGTTCCGGGAAAAATTCGCGCTTCCCAATCTGCAGACACATGTTGACGCAGGGACCAATGTCGCGGTGTCTGTGGCCGAATATTTCAATACGATGCTCGACACGTCGATGGACTGGAAAATGGCGGAGAAAGTCCGGTCCGACTGGGGCGGCGAATTCTGCTTAAAGGGCATCATGTCCGTTGATGATGCGAAGCGGGCGGTCGACATCGGCGCGACGGCGATCATGGTATCCAACCATGGCGGGCGGCAATTGGACGGGTCGCGGTCGCCATTTGACCAGATTTCCGAAATCGCCGACGCCGTTGGCGGTAAGATCGACATCATCTGCGACGGCGGCGTGCAGCGCGGCAGCCATGTATTAAAGGCGCTGGCAGCAGGCGCCACAGCATGCTCGGGCGGGCGGCTGTATCTGTACGCATTGGCCGCAGCGGGCCAACCGGGTGTTGAACGTATCGTTGGCAAATTGCGCGACGAAATTGATCGCGACATGCGGTTGATGGGTGTCAAATCGGTTGGGCAGCTTAACCGTTCTATGTTGCGCTATCGCTAGGCTTTTGCGCGCCTCTGCAACGTCAGGAAAATAGCGTTAGGCGGTGCTCACCAAAAACCAGATTGCGACCATCGCCAATAGAACCGCAAATATGCGGCGCACTTGGTTCCGGCGGTTGCCCACAATCATCCATTCATGCGCTTGCGCCGCCAACGCAACGATGACGAGGTGCACTATTGTGGCAATAGCGACGTAGCATGCCGACAGCAGCACAGTTTGCGGCGCAATCGGCGCAGTTGTTGCGATATAGGCTGGCAGGACCGTGACAAAAAACACCACTGCCTTTGGGTTCAGCAAGTTTAGCAGCAAGCCGTGGCGGAACCATGCCGCGATTGCCGTCGTGTCTATTTCACTGGTCGCCGCTTGTTTCTCTCCCACCCATGTTTGCCATGCCAACCATAATAAATAGGCCACGCCTGCGTAGCGCAGCAAACTAAAGGCAAAAGGTGAACGGGCTGCGAGCGCGGCGAGCCCCATGGCCGAAGCCAACGCAAGGATCGCAAGACCCGTTGCAATGCCCGCTACCGCGGCGAAACCCGATCGCTTCCCTTGCGTCGCGCTGGTCAATGCGAGCCATGCCATGTTCGGCCCCGGGGTCAGTTCAATCAGCATTGTGGTGATAAGAAAGGGAAGGAACAGCGTGGTGATCATGCGCATTTTATACACGCCTTCACCCGATAGTCGATTGCGCTTGGCTTTGCGCGTCAACATACCCATTTAGGGTTCATGACCCATTACTCTTTGCTTGACCTTGTTCCCGTTGTCGAAGGTGGCTCAGTGGCTGGCGCGCTCGCCAATGCCGCCGACCTTGCTGCCCACGCCGAAACTTTGGGGTTCTGCCGCTATTGGGTGGCTGAACATCATGGGATGCGCGGGATCGCCAGCGCGGCCACCAGCGTTGTAATTGGGCATATTGCTGCGGCGACCAAATCCATCCGCGTTGGCTCAGGCGGCATCATGCTGCCGAACCATGCGCCTTTGGTCATCGCCGAGCAATTTGGCACACTGGACGCGCTTTACCCCGGCAGGATCGATCTTGGACTGGGCCGTGCGCCGGGCAGCGACCAACGTGTTGCCGCAGCCATTCGGCGCACGCTGGACAGCGACCCGAACGCGTTCCCGCGCGATGTGATGGAACTACAAAGCTATTTCGCCGATGATGGCCAAACCGGCATTGTGGCAACACCCGGTGCGGGCGCAAATGTCCAACTCTACATATTGGGCAGCAGCCTTTATGGTGCGCAAGTCGCCGCTGCATTGGGCTTGCCTTTCGCCTTCGCCAGCCACTTTGCGCCGCAAATGCTCGACGAAGCCCTACACATCTACCGCAGCCATTTCCGGCCAAGCGCCGTCTTGGATGAACCCTATGCGATGGCCGCATTCAACATCATCGCGGGCGAAACCGATGCAGAGGGCGAATATCTGGCCAGCTCATTAATGCAAAGCTTCGTCGCCCTACGCACCGGCAACCCGCGCCAAATGCCGCCGCCGGTCGAAGGCTATGTGGCGTCGCTGCCGCCGCAATTTACGTCAGCGTTGAACGACATATTATCCGCCAGCGCAATCGGCTCCGCTGACACTGTGAAGGCGGGCGTCAAAGCGTTTTTGGCGCGCACGCAAGCGGACGAAATCATCGTCGCCTGTTCAGTTTTCGATCATGAAAAACGAAAACGGAGCCTGGATATAACAGCCTCCGTTTTCGCGGAACTTAGTAAACGCGTGGCTTCGGCTTGATATACTCTGCCTCGTCGGTCAGCGTATAATCATGCACTGGGCGGTAGTCGATTTTCACCGCGCCGCCGGATCCGCCCCAACCTTCAAACCATGACGCGGTGTGCTTCATCCAATTTGCGTCATCACGCTCTGGATAATCCTCATGCGCATGCGCGCCGCGGCTTTCCTTGCGGTTGTTGGCGCTTTCGATGGTGCAGACGGCCTGCGCCATCAAATTGTCGAGCTCCAGCGTTTCGATGAGGTCGGTGTTCCAAATCATGCTGCGGTCGGTGACGTGTACGTCGGCCAGACGCTGATTGACCTTTTGCATCTCGATGACGCCCTCGGCCAGCAATGCGGTGTCGCGGAAAACCGCAGCATGTTTTTGCATTGTCCGCTGCATTTGCAGACGGATGTCTGCGGTCGGCGAACCGCCCTTTGCCGCACGGAACTTGTCGACGCGGGTCAGCGCCAAATCAGCGGCATCTTTTGGCAGCGCCTTGTGCGGCGCACCCGGCGTCAACGACGATTTCAAATGCAAGCCCGTTGCGCGTCCGAACACCACCAAGTCGATCAACGAATTTGATCCAAGCCGGTTTGCGCCATGCACCGAAACGCATGCGGCTTCACCAACCGCGTAAAGGCCTGGAACGATGACTTCGGGATCGTCACCAACCTTGGTGACGACCTGACCATGATAATTGCACGGAATTCCGCCCATATTGTAGTGCACCGTTGGTGTCACTGGCAGTGGTTGGCGCGTCAGGTCGACGCCAGCGAAAATCTTTCCGCTTTCGGTAATGCCGGGCAGACGCTGGGCCAAAACCTTGGGATCGATATGGTCGAGATGTAGGTAGATATGGTCCTTATGCGGGCCGACACCACGGCCTTCGCGCATTTCAAGTGCCATCGAACGGCTGACAACGTCGCGTGATGCCAAATCCTTAGCGGACGGTGCATAACGCTCCATGAAGCGTTCACCTTCGCTGTTGGTCAGATATCCGCCCTCGCCGCGCGCGCCTTCGGTAATCAGCACGCCAGCGCCGTAAATGCCGGTGGGGTGGAATTGCACGAATTCCATATCTTGAAGCGGAAGCCCGGCGCGCAGCACCATGCAGCCACCATCACCGGTGCAGGTATGCGCCGAAGTGGCGGAGAAATAGGCACGGCCATATCCGCCGGTTGCCAGCACGACGGCATGGCTCTTGAAACGGTGGATGGTGCCATCTTCCATGCACATGGCGATCACGCCGCGGCATTCGCCATTTTCCATAATCAGATCGAGCGCGAAATATTCGATGAAGAAATCCGCATCATATTTCAGGCTCTGTTGATACAGGCTGTGCAACATGGCGTGACCGGTGCGGTCGGCCGCTGCGGCCGTACGCTGAACTGGAGGGCCTTCGCCCATATTCTGCATATGGCCGCCAAAGGGGCGCTGATAAATTGTGCCGTCGGCATTGCGGCTAAACGGAACGCCGGCATGCTCAAGCTCATACACCGCAGCAGGTGCTTCACGCACCATATATTCGATCGCGTCTTGGTCACCCAACCAGTCCGACCCCTTTACGGTGTCGTACATGTGCCAGGTCCAATGGTCCGGCGAGTTGTTACCAAGCGACGCCGCAATTCCGCCCTGCGCCGCAACAGTATGCGAACGGGTGGGGAAAACCTTGGTGATACAGGCTGTTTTCAAACCGGCTTCAGCGCTGCCCATCGTGGCACGCAAGCCAGAGCCACCGGCTCCGACAACAACCGTGTCATAAGTGTGATCGATAATCTTGTAAGCGTCTGACATCAGGCGGATGCTCCGGTAAATGCTAATTTTGCTACGACGAAAATGCCGAACACGGCGCTCGCGACGACATAGAAGTTGAGAAGCGCCATTGCGCCAAACTTCAATCCTTCGTCATGCACATAATCTTCGATCAAAACCTGAAGACCAAGGCGCGCGTGCGAAAAAATGTTGACGATCATCAATATCATCGGGACGGCGACGGTTGGCTGAGCCAGCCATTGCGCCAAAGTTGCTTGATCAAAATTCGGCATAAGAAGCAGCGAGACAACGAGCCATGTCGTTAGCAAGATATTGCCAATCGCGGTCAGGCGCTGTTTCAACCAATGTTCGCCGCCATGCTTTGCTGAACCCAGCCCGCGCACGCGCCCGATATATGTTCTACTGTCCATCATCAAACTCCCAGAAAGCGCGATGCCACAAACAGGACAACGAATGCAGTTGCAAAAAAGGCCGCAATGAATGCAGCCGAAGCCCAGGTCCGGTTCGTCTTCAATTCGTAACCAGCGCCAATATCCAAAACGAGGTGGCGAATGCCAGATGCGAGATGCTGGAAAAAGCTGAAGGTTACAGCAAGGCCCAAAAGCCGGAAGAACCAGTTGATAGCCGTTTCAAAACCGGTTGCACTTTCGCCGGCGGAGACAACATATTTTTGGAAGGTCGCATAGCTTTCTGCGCCACCACCAATCGCCGACAACCACCAAAGCAAGGTGATCATTCCAACCGTGGCGAGAATGAATCCTGTTGCGCGGTGGAAAATCGAAATCGCCATCTGCGGTGACCAGCGATACACCTGCAAATGCGGTGATAACGGGCGGTTCGGGTTTTTCGCCATGATTTCAGCGTCCTTCATTTAAGCGCGGCCTGTATTAAGCGTCGCTCTTTAATCGTTTAATGGCGTGGCGCAAGGCCTGCACCGTCAGAATCGCGCATTGAGATGATGGATTTGTTCAATCACAAGTTTCCACAAAATCTGGGCCAGAACATCGGAGGCGTTGGGCAATAACCGCCTATTAACCATTTACTGCTTAAACATGGAAAATCGGTCCGCATTGCGGAAGACCATGACACAGGAATGCGCGTATGGCAGAGAAACGGGACATTGAACAATCGGACGTCCAGGCGATTATTGATGTGTTTGTCAAAGACAAAAGCTTTGCGCCCCGCTGCCGCAAAGTCGGCGAGCTGTTGAACGACCGGCTATACGACATTAGCAGCTATTATTGGGATTATTGGATCAGCATGGGCAAGTTTCCTGAAATGCAGGATTCCGAAAATGTTGAAAAAGCCCGGGTCAAAACAGCTGCCTTTATTGAGAAGCGCCTTAGCGATATCGAAGGCGCTGAATGGTCAAAGTTTCTAACCCGTCAAATCATGGATTCGTGCCAGCGCGGCATTCCGCTCGAGCATGTTAATGCAGCATCGACCCGGGTCAACAGCTACACGCTAAAGTTGCTTGGTGAAATATACGGCGTCGAACAGGAGGATTATCAGGATCTGGCAGCTGCCGTTGTGACGGCAACCGGTCTGGAACTGTCGATCATGGCGATGTGCTATATGTCATACCGCGCCAATCAAAACGTGACACGCCGCCGCGAACAATCGGCGCAGTTCGAATCCGACATTGGCATTACTGCGCATGAGGTTGCCGACCGCACCGCCGTATTGCGCCAACAAGCCGCGAGCAGCTCGCAAATGGCGGTCGGCATGCTGTCCAAGGCGTCTGAAGTTGCGGCAGCGTCTGAACAATCGGCGGTCGCCATGCGCGAAGCTGCCCAGACGGCCGCAGGCCTCATCCGCGCTATTGAAGATGCGCGGACAGAAGTGGAGACCGCCGCCGACGTCGCAAACCGCGCCGCCGCCGTGGCAACAAAGGGTGCGGTCGCGACCGACACGCTGTCCGAACAATCCCAATCCATTGAGTCGATACTGGGCCTTATCCGCGACATCGCGGGGCAAACCAACTTGCTGGCATTGAACGCCACGATCGAAGCCGCCCGCGCAGGCGATGCGGGCCGCGGTTTCGCCGTGGTCGCACAGGAAGTGAAAAGCCTCGCAAATCAAACAGCGCAGGCCACCGACGAAATTGCCCAGAAGATTTCATCCATTCAAAGTGCGACCAAGGCGTCCGTTGAATCGAACGCATCCATCCGCGAAACCGTTGACGAAGTGCGCATGTCTGCCGAGCGCATCCGGCGGGCAATGGAAGACCAAGCACAAACGGTTACCATGATTACCGCGTCCGTCGATGAAACCGCGCTTGCCGCCGATTTAATGTCGAACACTATCTCCGCCATCCGCAGCGATACGGAAAATGTGGTGTCGGAAATCATGCAGCTTGAGGGCGGGTTTAGCGAAGTAAATGAGAAAATCTCATCGCTTCAAGCCAATGCCACGCGCTTTGTTGGAAACCTCATCCGATAACTTCGGTTGAAATTTTGTCGGCGCTGTGAAAAGCAGCGCGGATGAAAACCCATATCCTTATCACCGGCGCATCACGCGGCATCGGCGCTGCTGCCGCCGCCAGCTTTGACCCTGCAACGACTAATGTGCTGGCACTGTCCAGCAAGGATGGTGATCTGAACGATCCTGCCACGCCACAGCGGCTGTGGGCGCAAGCGCTTGATCGCCTGGACGGTCGTGTGGATGTGTTAATCAACAATGCTGGGGTATTTGAGCAAAACCCGATTTCGGCCTCGGACGAAGAATGGCTCGCGTATTGGAACCGGACCATGCAGATCAACCTGACGGCAAGTGCGGACTTGTGTCGCCGCGCTGTCCTGCATTGGCAAGAATCGAACGCGAGCGGCAGGATCATCAACATCGCCAGCCGCGCCGCGCATCGCGGGGATAGCCCCGCCCATTGGCATTATGCGGCATCAAAGGCTGGCATGGTTGCCATGACCAAGACCATTGCCCGCGCTTACGCTGCCCAAAAAATCTATGCCTTTGCGATATGCCCCGGCTTTACCATGACCGGCATGGCGGACGATTATCTCGCAAGCCGCGGCGGCGATAAGCTGCTCGCCGATATTCCGCTTGGCAAGGTTGCGGATCCCGAAGAAGTCGCGGCGATAGTGAAATTCTGTGCACTGGATGCGCCGCCGTCGATGACGGGTGCGGTATTGGATATAAATGGCGCGAGCTATGTACGCTAAGCTTGGCGCCCTATTGGCGTTGGCACTGACGGGCTGTGCGCCGGTGCCAGCGGTCAAAACCATGAGCAGCGGCGCCGCACTCGCGTCACAGTGCCACGGCCGTGACGGCTGGAGCGACCCTGCCCCGCCTGCGCAT
>CAZCXQ010000031.1:0-6879 GCA_964502655.1 uncultured Sphingorhabdus sp. | reverse complement strand
CACATGTGGCATCGTGTCGTTGCTCGTCACATCACCCAAGGGTCATATCCTCATCGACGGCGCAACCGCCGAAGCGGCCCCATTCATTGCCGACAATATCCGAAAGCTTGGTTTCCAACCGACCGATGTGAAATATCTGGTCAGCAGTCATGAACATTATGATCATGTTGGCGGACTTGCAGCGCTAAAGGGCATTACTGGTGCCCGCATGCTCGCGCGGGCAGAAGCGCGCAAAAGTCTGGAGACCGGTATTTCGGACCCCACAGACCCGCAATTGGATATATTGCCGCCCTTTGCGGGTATAAAGGTCGACCAAATCGTCCGCGACGGCGAAACCATCACCCTTGGCCCGATCAAAATGACCGCTATCGCCACGCCCGGCCATTCCCCGGGTGGGACGAGTTGGACATGGAAATCATGCGAGGGCACGACTTGTCATCAATTTGTTTTCGCCGACAGCCTCGGCGCTGTGTCTGCTGAGGCGTACCGATTTACGGACCACCCAGAATATGTCGCCATATTAAGGGCGACCATGAACCGCGTGTCTGAACTAAAGCCATGCGACGTCCTGATTGCACCGCACCCCGCGCAAACGCGTTTCTTTGAACGCATGTCGGGCAAGGAACCTCTCGCCGACCCTGCAGGCTGTGCAAATTATGCGAAAGCAGCGATGGAGCGGCTTGACGCCCGTTTAGCCAAAGAAGCCGCACAATGAGCTGGAAGGTTACCCTGCCCTGCACGCGCATGGAAGCGGAAGCGCTAAACAATGATGATGAGTGGATGGCGGCATTGGAACCCATGCCGACCATCGTTGCGGACGAGGTTGAAGCCTTCAATGACGAAAAATGGCGGCTTGAAGCCTATTTTAACGAGAAACCAAACGCACAGGTCATCGCCGCCATCCAAATCCGCTTGCCCAGCGCCGCCAAAGCAAAGGCGGTGGTTGAAAAACTTCCCGATGCCGACTGGGTCGTCATGAGCCAACAAGGGCTACAACCGGTGCATGCCGGGCGCTTCTACGTCCACACAATGGCCAACAAGGGCACAGTGCCCGACGGCGCAATCCCGTTCCAAATCGAGGCTAGCCGCGCCTTTGGCACGGGCGGACATGAAACGACCAGCGGCTGTCTTGATATGCTCGACCGAATGAAACGTGCCGGCAAAGGCTTTGACCTGATTGCGGACATCGGGACGGGCACAGGTCTGCTGGCTTTTGCCGCGCATGCGTTGTGGCCGAAAGCATATTTGACGGCATCAGATATCGATCCGGTCAGCATTGATGTCACCGCGGCCAATGCCGTGGTCAACAACGTCCCTTGCGGCGTTGCGCAGGGCCAGCTGGCGCTGTGTGTGGCCGCAGGGACAGCGCACGACCTTATCACCGCCCGCGCACCTTATGACTTGGTGATCGCGAATATTTTGGCGGGCCCGTTAATCGAGCTTGCGCCGTCGCTATCGGCGATATTGCGCGAAGGTGGCTCGCTGATATTGGCTGGCTTGCTGAATACGCAAGCGGAGGCTGTCACGCGGGCATATCGCTTACACGGCTTTCGCGTGCAAAAACGCAAAGATATGGGCGATTGGCCATGCCTGTGGCTCGTCAAGCGCCGCAATTATGGCTGGCAACGCCAGCTGCGCGCGTCAGGCCGCACCAGTCAGCCGCCGGGTGATTTTGGAACCTGGTAGCCCTTAAAATATTCCTGCGTACCCTTGGTGATAAACGCATCTTCGGCAACGATTTCGCCAACCGATATGTCGGGCAAGGATTCAAGCCGTTGATATAGGGGCGCGAAATCGGTCTCGACGGTCACCTGAAGCAACTGTTCCATGCTCGAGATCACAAAATAGTTCTGCTGAAAATCATCAATGCGGTAATGGCTACGCATCACGCGCAGCAGGTCAAAAGCGATCCGGTTGGGACTTGGGTCCTCCAGCGCAAAAATGCTCTCTGCATAGCTTGAGACGATCCCAGCGCCGTAAATTCGCAAGCCATCCGCCTGCTGAATAAGGCCGAACTCGACGGTATACCAATATAGCCGCGCGAGATGATCCAGCGCGCCAAAACCGAGCGAGCGCAATCCGCCTTTGCCATAAGCCACCATATAATCGGCAAATACGGGGTCGGCCAACATGGGCACATGCCCGAACACATCATGGAAAATGTCTGGCTCTTGCAGATAATCCAGCTGCTCCGGCGTCCGGATGAAATTGCCCGCCGGAAAACGGCGATTGGCGAGATGGTCAAAAAACACGTCGTCGGGAACCAAGCCCGGCACGGCAACGATTTGCCAACCGGTGGCCGCCATCAACCGCGCGTTCAATTCGCGATAATCCGGAATACCGGGGCGCGTCAGCTTCAGAACGTCGATCCCGCGCAGAAACGCGTCCGCCGCGCGACCCGGCAGCATCGCGGTTTGGCGCGCAAAAAGCCGATCCCACATCGCATGGTCATCAGCGCCAAAGGCGTCCCAATTCTGGGGCACCGTCCAATCGGCATTTGCGCCGGCAGGCGGCGCGTCATAAACATGGCTCGAGCTATCCATGGCAATTAGTTACACTTGAAACTGTTTTGCATCAACCGCGTTGGCAGCGATCTCATCAGTTCACAAGACGTTGTAGGCCCCCGCTAAGCCTCCGCCACGATGCGGGCCCATTCGGCCTCATCAATGACTGAAATGCCAAGGGCCGTGGCCTGTTTCAGCTTCGATCCTGCTCCGGGGCCCGCCACGACCAAGTCGGTCTTTGCACTCACCGATCCAGCAGATTTTGCGCCAAGTGCTTCCGCTTGCGCCTTCGCCTCATCCCGGCTCATGGTTTCAAGCTTTCCAGTGAACACAATATTTTTGCCCGTCCACGCACTTTCGCGGACATTTGACACATAAGCAGGTGGCGTGATTTCGTTCAAAAGATCATTCCACACCGACATATTGTGCGGTTCGTGGAAGAAATCACCAAGTGCCTCGGCAACTGCCCCGCCGACGCCATCGATGGCGGTAATGTCCGCGACGGCCGCTTCATCACCCTGCGCCAAACGCAGTCCGATCTTGCCAACCTCCTGTACCGTCCCAAAAGCCTTAAACAAATCGCGCGCAGTGACTGCGCCGATATGGCGAATTCCAAGGCCAAAGAGCAACTTGGCACCATCGGGCGCGCGCTTTGCTTCAATCGCTGCCAACAGGTTATCCACAGACTTATCCTGCCATCCATCGCGCGATAAAATATCTGCACGGCGGGCCTTCAACCGGAAAATATCTGCGGGACTTTCGAGCCATCCCACATCGAAAAACTCTTGAATGGTTTTCTCGCCAAGCCCTTCAATATCCAGCGCACCACGGCTGACAAAGTGGATAAGCCGCTGGACGCGCTGGGCGGGGCAAATCAGTCCGCCCGTGCAACGGACATCGACTTCGCCTTCCTCGGCGACGGCTTCCGAACCGCATTCGGGGCATTGCGATGGAAACACATAAGGCGCGCGTTCTGCATCGCGTGTCAGGTTTTCGACGATCTGGGGAATGACGTCCCCTGCCCTTTGCACAACAATGCGATCCCCGGGACGCACGCCCAATCGAGCGATTTCATCGCGGTTGTGCAAAGTTACGTTGGAGACAACGACGCCGCCCACCGTCACTGGGGTTAGACGACCCACGGGCGTCAACTTGCCCGTTCGTCCGACCTGAATATCGATAAGCTCAAGCGTTGTTTCGGCCTGTTCAGCGGGAAATTTATGCGCAATCGCCCAGCGCGGGGATTTTGCGACAAAGCCAAGCCGTTCCTGCCACTCAAGCCGGTCAACCTTGTAAACCACGCCGTCAATATCATAGGGCAAATCCGCCCGCTGACGTTCGATACTGGCATAATGGGCCAGCGCATCATCGCTATGCGGCACGCGGACGAGCAATGGTGAAACCGGCACCCCCCACGCCCCGATGGCCGCCATCACGCCGCTTTGCGTCTCGGCTGGCAGGCCACTGACCTCACCCCATCCATGCGCAAAGAACCGCAACGGCCGTGACGCGGTAACCTTGGCATCTTTCTGCCGCAAAGATCCTGCCGCCGCATTGCGCGGGTTGGCGAATATCTTCCCGTCCTTCGCCTTTTGCGCCTCGTTTATCGCCGCAAAGTCAGACTTGGCCATATAGACTTCGCCGCGTATCTCGAAGATATCGGGCACATCGCCATGTAACTGCTGCGGGATGTCAGGGATATAGGCGACATTGGCGGTCACATCCTCACCGACGCTGCCGTCGCCTCGGGTTGCGGCCTGTACCAGCTGGCCCTTTTCGTATCGCAATGACAACGAAAGGCCGTCAATCTTGTCCTCCGCCGTCAACGCAACATCCACATCGGGGGCGAGGTTTAGAAAGCGCCGGACACGCGCCACAAAATCGTGGACATCCTGCGCCTCAAACGCATTGTCGAGGCTCATCATACGCTTGGCATGCGTGATTTTCTTAAGCCCCGAACCGTCTACAGCCGCGCCAACCAATTTATTGGGGCTATCGGCGCGCACGAGATGCGGGAAAGCGGCCTCTAACTCATTATTGCGCCGCACCAACGCATCATATTCCGCGTCCGAGATCTCGGGCGTGTCTTCGGCATGGTAGCGCTTGTTGTGATGGGCAATCTGTTTCGCCAACCGCATCAGCTCATTGGCAGCGTCTGCTTCTGTCACTCACCGGCTCCAGAAACCGGCTTTGTCAGGTCAAATGAAACCCGGAACAACCGCCCCGGCCTTGCCAGTTCATATGTCAGGACTTGTCGTGGCGTGACTTCAAACGCCCAGATATTGGCATTTGATACAGTACGGCCTTCTTTGGTGAACATGACTTTGGAAAACGCATCCGCCGGGAATTCTTGCCGCATGACGCTGCCAGACGTCACGGTATCGCCGCCATATTGGGATACAGGGTCCTCGGTGCCATCCTTTAACATATGGCGATGCTTCAAGCGCAGGCCGGTGTCTGTCCTGCTGATAATCCATGTGCGCGATTTATCTTCGCCGACATCAAATGCAATCCGAACTTCGCGCGATGAACATTCGCGGACATGCGCGCGCATCTTGGCGGAATTAAAGCTAGCGTCGCTGTCGTCGCCCGCCGCCAATTTGCGTTCAAATGACTTGCCGCATAGCGCGGAAAGTTCACGAAAAAATCCGTCGGCCGGCAGCGCTGCGGGTTCCGTGGTCGTGCAGCCAGTCAGCAACAACGCAAAAATCAAACCTATTTTCTTCACACAACCTCCAACAGGCGTTTTGCTTGCGCGCGTGCTTCGTCCGTCACTTCTGCGCCCGAAAGCATCCGGGCGATTTCTTGGCTGCGCGCTTCATGATCCAGCAAGACGACGCCCGTGCGCGTCACCGTTCCTTGGCTGGATTTGGCGATGAAGTAATGCGCCTTGCCTTTGGCCGCGACCTGCGGGCTATGCGTGACCGCCAGCAACTGCGTATGTTGGGCCAAGCGCGCAAGCCGCTCACCAATAGCAGCCGCCACCGCACCGCCGACGCCGCGGTCGATTTCATCAAAGATAATCGTCGCGGCCCCGCCCTCTTCCGCCAGCGCAACTTTCAGCGCGAGGATGAAGCGGGACAGTTCGCCGCCTGATGCGATTTTGGCCAGCGGCGCAAAGGGTGCGCCGGGGTTTGTTGAAATCAAAAACTCGACGCGGTCCATGCCCGACGCGGCCCAGCGGTCTTCGGGAAGCTGCTCGACAGATGTCTGGAACTGTGCCGCATCGAGCTTTAACGGCGCCAATTCCACCTTAACCGCGGCATCAAGCTTCGCTGCTGACGCACGCCGCGTTTCCGACAGTGCCGTGGCGGACGTGACATAGGCCGCGTGCTTTGCAGCGACCTCAGCCTCTAACAAAGCGAGCCCCTCGCCCCCTGCCTCAATCGACTGAAGCTGCGCCGTCAGACGCTCCTGCAGGGCAATGATGCCGTCCGGCGCGACATTGTGCTTACGGGCCAGCGCGCGCAATTCGAACAGGCGCTCCTCAATCTCATCGAGACGCGCGGGTTCATATTCAATCGCCCGCGCAGCCGCGTTCAACTTGTCCTCGGCTTCGCTTGCTTCGATCACGGCACGGTCAAGCGATGTCAGCGCTTCTGCCAGCAACGGATGGGCATCTGCCAAGCGATCAAGCTTACGTGCCGCAGACCGGATAAGCGCTAGGCCGCTTTTGGGGCCATCAAAGCTTTCAAGCACCGCCTTCAAATCTTCGGCGATGCGCTCGCCCTTTTGCATGTCCGACCGTTCGCCAGCCAGTTGCTCTTCCTCGCCCGGTTGCGGATTAAAGGCAGCAAGTTCAGCCACAGCATGTTCAAGCCATTCTTGATCGCGCGCAGCATTTTCCAAAGCTTCGCGTGCGATATCAAGCCGCACTTTCGCCTCATGCCATGACGTGAAATTGGCCGCGACTGTTGCGGTGTCACATCGACCAAAGGCGTCAAGCAGCGCCCGGTGCCCGCGCGGGTTTAACAAGCCACGATCATCATGCTGCCCGTGTATTTCAACCAAAGATGCGCCAACATCGCGCAGCAAAGCGGCAGAGCATGGCTGATCATTTATGAACGCCTTACTGCCGCCATCGGCCTTAACCGAACGGCGGATCAGCAGCGGTTCGCCTATGTCGATTTCAATGTCATTTTCACCAAGCAACGCGACCACATTGGCTGGCGCATCAAAGCTTGCGGTCACTTGCGCCTTGTCCGCTCCTGCGCGCACGAGGCCGCTATCGGCGCGCGCACCCAGCGCAAGGCCCAGAGCGTCCAGCAAGATAGACTTACCAGCGCCCGTCTCCCCGGTTAACACACCAAGGCCGTTTGCAAATTCAAGGTCTAGCGCCTCGATCAGCACCACATCGCGGATCGACAGCCCCGTT
>CAZCXQ010000030.1:0-15439 GCA_964502655.1 uncultured Sphingorhabdus sp. | reverse complement strand
GCGCGGTGCAGACCCATTGTTCGGTATTGCCATTGCAGCATGGCTGTTGTGGGGCGCTTACAAGGCGGCGCGTATGGCGTTGGACCAATTGCTGGATCGCGAATGGCCGCACGAAAAGCGCCAGCGCTTCATCGAAGTTGCGATGCGCCACCCGGAACTGCGCGGCATTCACGATATGCGCACCCGTTCAAGCGGCGCACATGACTTTTGCCAGTTTCACGTCTGGGTCGATCCCGACATGACGGTCGCGGCGGCGCACCATATCATGGATGAAGTCGAACAAGCGTTGATGGATGAATTCCCCGGCGTCGAAGTGTTGATCCACCCCGACCCCGAAGGCCACAAAGACGAAATGGGCTATATCCCATCCGAAACCATCGAACATCACGAGCATACACATGACTGACTTGCCTTATTATCACGTAGGCGCCTTTGCGCAGCGCCCATTCACGGGCAATCAGGCCGCCGTCATGCCGCTCACGCACTGGCTGGATGACGCCGTGCTGCAGGCGATTGGTGAGGAAAACAACTTTGCCGAAACGGCTTGCTATGTGCCCGATGAAACCGGCGCCGCCGATTATGAACTGCGCTGGTTCACGCCAGAGGTTGAAATCCGCCTCTGCGGCCATGCGACACTTGCGAGCGGGCATATCGTCCTGAGCCAAAAGCCTGCGCTTGACCGCGTCACGTTTCGGACACGCAAAGCTGGCATATTGGAAGTGCGCCGCGAAGGTGATGGCTATGCCGTCGCATTGCCGGCAATCCCGACAGAGCCGGTGAATAACCCCGAAATGATGCAGGCCATGGGCGGCAATCCCCTGTCGATGCGCAGCAACCCCGACGGCTATAATATGTTCGTTTACGCAACGGCGGCCGAAATTTTGGCATTGAAGCCCGACATGAAGGCGCTTGCGACACTTGGCGATGACAGCTTCACCGCCACGGCGCGCGGAGAGGACACCGACATTGTCAGCCGCGTTTTTGTTCCGGGTGCGGGCGTGGACGAAGACAGCGTTACCGGCAGCGCCCATGCCGTCCTGACGCCTTATTGGGCTGCCGAGCTGGGCCGTGACAATTTTACGGCCTATCAAGCATCGGCGCGCGGCGGTTATCTTGGCTGTCGTCTTGATGGTGAACGTGTGTGGTTGTCAGGCCATTGTTTTACGGTAGTAAAGGGTATGTTCAGCTTGGGCTGACCATCACAGTCATTCCATTGTTCAAAGGATTATTCATGCGTACATCATTGGCCATACTGGCTGCACTCGTCCTGTCCCCTGTTGCGATGGCTCAGGACGCGCCTCCGCCGCCACCCGCCGGTGGTGTGCCGCAGCCCGAGCAAATCTTTGCTTTTCTCGATGCAAATAAAGACGGCTTCATCGCTAAGGACGAAGCACAGGGACCATTGGTCCAGTATTTCGGGATGATCGATACCGATAAGGACGACAAGATTTCGATGGTCGAGCTAAAGACCGCCATGGAAGCAATGCGTCCGCCTGAGCCTGCGCAAGACCAGACAGAAGGCAAATAAACTATCCTAAGATATTAGGATAAAACGCGCGGGCAGCCATCGGGCTTCCCGCGCGTTTTTAATATCAGGCGACAGTTGCCTTACGGATGACGCCTGGATTCGCAGGTGGCTCACCCTTTGGCAAAGCATCGATATGTTCCATGCCGCTGGTGACTTGGCCCCAGACCGTATACTGACGGTCAAGGAAGGTCGCATCATCAAAGCAGATGAAGAACTGGCTGTTGGCCGTGTTCGGGTCATTGGTACGCGCCATGGAGCATACGCCGCGCACATGCGGTTCAGCGTTGAATTCCTGCGCCAGATTTGGCTTGGACGAACCGCCCATGCCAGTACCGTTCGGGCAACCGCCCTGCGCCATGAATCCGGGAATCACGCGGTGAAACTTCACACCGTCGTAAAAGCCTTCGCTAGCCAGTTCTTTAATGCGGGCAACATGGTTTGGCGCAAGATCAGGGCGAAGTTTGATAACAACGTCGCCGCTGTCGAGCGAAAGGGTAAGCGTTTCATCGGCCATATATATAATCCTTTAGGCTGGGGAAATGTTGTCGGTGCACTAGGGTATGCATTGCGCGCGTGCAAAGCCAAAATCATTGCAATTTAACGCTGCACGCTTAGGAGGGGCGCAATTACAACGTTCAGGCACAAAATTACGAATGGGAGGCCCGCACATGACAAGCGATATCGCCGACCCATTGACCATCGACACTGAAATTTTGGAAACGCTGGACGAAGACAACCGTCTGACCCGCGATTATGTCGACCGCGTGCTGGACGCCATGGAAGCGGGCGACGCCCAAGAAGTCTACCGGCTTGTTGAACCGCTCCACGAAGCCGACATTGCCGACCTTCTTGAGCTAACGCCATCTGAACGGCGCGGCGACCTTGCCATTAGCATGGGCGAGTTGATGAGCGCCGAAGTGCTGGCCGAGGTCAATGACTATGTCCGCGAGGATATCATTGACGCCTTGCCCGCGGCGCAAGTTGCCGGGCTTGCTGGACAGTTGGATACCGATGACGCGGTCGCGATCATCGAGGATATGGAGGAAGAGGACCAGCAGGCCGTTCTTGCCGAGTTGGACCCCGAAGACCGCGCGGTCATCGAAGACGCGCTGTCCTACCCCGAAGAATCCGCTGGCCGTATCATGCAACGCGAGCTTGTGGCGGTGCCCGAGCATATGACCGTGGGTCAGCTGATCGATTATCTGCGCGACCATCATGAGCTGACGACTGAGTTCTGGGAAGTGTTTGTCGTCGACCCGCAGCATAAGCCCGTGGGTACGTGCAAGCTCAGTTGGATCATGCGTAGCCAGCGCAAGGTTCCTGTCAGCGACATTATGAAGCACGAACAGACGCTGATTCCCGTTGATATGGATCAGGAAGAAGTCGCGCTTCGGTTCCAGAAATACGCGCTTATTTCGGCCGCTGTTGTCGATGGCGCGGGACGGCTCGTCGGCGTCATCACGGCCGATGACATCGTGCACATCATTCAGGAAGAAGCGGACGAGGATATCTTGCGGCTGTCCGGTGCCGGTGAAGGTGACATTAACGAACCTATTTCGGACAGTTACAAGGCGCGCGTGCGCTGGTTGATTGCCAATCTGGGTACTGCGATGGTCGCCAGTTTCATCATCGCGCAATTTGGTGCAGCGATTGAAACCATGGTCGCCTTGGCGATTCTCATGCCCATTGTTGCCTCCATCGGCGGCAATGCCGGAACGCAGACGCTTGCGGTTACGGTGCGCGCCTTGGCAACCAATCAACTTACGCAATCGAACACGATGCGGTCGATCTGGCGCGAGATTCGCGTCGCCTTGCTCATTGGCGCAACGATTGCGGTGATTGCAGGCTTCGGCGCGGGTCTAATTTTCGGCAATTGGCTGCTCGCGGGCGTCATTGCTGCGGCAATATTGTGCAATATTTCGCTCGCGGGATTGTCGGGCGTCGCCATTCCGGTGCTGCTGGACCGCTTGGATCAAGACCCCGCAGTTTCAAGCTCGATTTTTGTCACGATGATCACCGATTCGATGGGCTTTCTCATCTTTCTTGGCCTTGCGGTCTTCAGCGGCCTTGCCGGTTAGCCGCACAGTCCCCAAATCGCGCCCATGCCACTTAACATGACCAAAATCGCGTTCGGCGCGGAAAGCCCGAAACATTTGCGCGAGCGTCTCGCGGCCTATGCGCAGGATGGTGAAGTGCGCCTGACCACGCGTTATTTGCCCAAGCGCGTTGACGAAATGGCGGGTGGATCGCTGTACTGGATTCACACGCATACCATCATCGGCCGAAGCCCGATTTTGGGGTTTATGGAAAATGGTGCCGGTCGCCATTGGATCCGGCTGCAACCGCGCCTGATCGCGGTGCGTTCAACACCAAAAAGGGCGCATCAGGGCTGGCGCTATCTTGAGGAAGCGAACACGCCGCCCGATCTCGATTCTGTCGAAACCGATGGCCGTGACGAAATGTCCCCAAAGATGCTAAGCGAACTTATGAAGATGGGTCTGGTTTAAGCCGCTTCGCGTTTCGCGAGCACCTTGTTGATCACATCGGCAAACGTCTCGGCGCTTTGTGCGCCCGGAACCATGAATTTTTGGTCAAAGATGATCGCGGGAACGCCGGTGATATTCTGGTCCATCCAATGCACCATTTCCGCACGCACGCTTTCGGTCAGCGCCGCGTCGGCAATCCACGCTGCTGCCACCGCGCGGTCCATGCCTTGTGCCTCGGCAATGTCGCACAAGACTTCGGTGTCGCTCACATCGCGGCGGTCCTGAAAATAGGCCTTGAATAGTGCCATTTTCAGATCCGTTTGCGCTTTCCAGCCGCGTTCGCTCCCGAAAATCGTCAGCAGCTTATGCGCATTGAACGTATTGTAGATGCGCATGCCCTCGCCATAGTTGAAGGCAAAACCCACGCTTTCGCCAATATCGCTCAGCCGTTGCCGGTTGGCGCGGCTCTGTTCGGGGGTGCTACCATATTTGCGGGCAATATGTTCGGCGGTGTCCTCACCCTCAGGGGGCATATTCGGATTTAATTGAAACGGGTGCCAATGGGTTTCGACCGCAAGTTCGCGGCCCACCAGCGTCAACGCTTTTTCCACCTGCTTTAAACCGATGATGCACCACGGGCACACGACATCGGATACAATATCAATGCGCAAGGGAACGGCGGCACCGGTCATTGGGACACCCAATATTTCAATAGGCTATGCGCAATCGCAAAAGGCGGCGGCGCATTGAAACGGCGGTCCGAAGCACCTTCCAGCGCAGCACGGGCTTCGTCCTTTGTGACCCACATGGCGTCTTCTATTTCGGTGGTGTCGAGGACCAGCGCGTCGCCCTGCGCATCGGCAATGCACGCCATCATCAGTTGCGACCCACCAAATGGCCATGGTTGACTGGTGACATAGCGCACAGCGCCGCAGGTGACGCCGGCCTCTTCATGGATTTCACGACGCACCGCTTCTTCCATGCTTTCGCCGGGCTCCAAAAAGCCAGCGAGCGCGGAGTAATTTCCGGGCGGGAAGCGCGATTGGCGGCCCACGAGCGCTTTGCCTTCATATTCGGCGAGCATGATGACCACTGGGTCCGTGCGTGGAAAATGCTCCTTTGCACAATTGCCGCATTTGCGGCCCCAGCCTGCACGAAACAGTACCGAGGCGTGTCCGCAACGTCCACAAAAACGATGGTTATTATGCCATTCAATCAGGCTGCGCGCGGTACCGTAAATTGCGGCATCTTCGGCAGGCAGCATGGACAGTGCGCGCCAGATAGCGGGCGAACGAAATGCATCTCCGGCAGCGTCGACGACGGCGACAAAGTGCGGCTTATCATCGGAAAGCCCAAGTAAGATGAGTTCTTCCGAACCATCCAATTCTGCCATCGAATGCCAATGCAAGCCGCCTGCGTCGCTGACGCGGGGGTCAAGGCCATCGAGACCCAAAACCCGCGCACGCCAGTCAGCAAGCAAAGCGCCATAGGCTTCTGCATCATTGCGTACGCGGTCAGCGCGATCGAGCGGTGAGCCCGTGAACCCTGGCGACATCATCGGATCAGGCTGGCAGGCCAAGGTCCTTCAGGACCCATTTTGCGAAATTCTCGTGGAATGGATAGGCGTTGCTTGGCATATATTGCGCCATGCAAACCGCGCGCAACTTGCGCTTCGGGTCGACAAAAGCAACGGTGCCGGCAGCACCACCCCAGCCGTACACGCCTTCATTCGCGCCCTTGCCGACGCGTCCGCCCGCGCCAAAGCCTGCGCCGTCCGCATATGTACCGTCGGTTGACACAGCAGGGGGCAACAGGTCAGACATTGCGAGCGCAGCCGTTTTTGGCGACATAATCCGCACACCGTCCAGCTCACCATAATTGGCAAGCATGTTGAGGAACCGGTCATAATCGCGCGCCGAACAGACCATGCCCGCACCACCGAAGGCGAAAGCGGGCTTATCGAGATAGATGCTCGTCGACGCGGGATCGATTGGGAACAGGACGCCGTTCACGGGCGCATAGTTGGAAACCAATCGCGGCGTTTCCGACTTTGGCACTTGGAAATAGCTGCTGTTCATTTTCAGCGGTTCAAAAATGCGGGTCTTGAGGAAGGCCTCAAAATCCATACCGCTGGCGACTTCAATCACGCGGCCCAACAAATCGAGCGAGATGGAATAGCTCCATTTGGTTCCGGGTTCTGCAATCAACGGCAATTTGGCAAGCCGTTCCGAAAATGTCTTCAGATCAGGGGTCGGCGTGCTGGTTGGTTGACCGGGAATAGGAAAGCGGCTGACGATGCCCGGCGTAATGCCGTTGTCCAGATAGGCCTGCAACAACGGACCCTTGGTGATGATGGAATATCCAAGGCCCGCCGTATGCGTCAACAAGTGGCGAACCGTAATCTGGTTCTTGGCCGGAACCGCATCCATGCTTTTTTCAGGGTCGGTCAGGACCGTCATATTGGCGAATTCAGGCAGAAATTCGGAAATGGGTTGATCGAGCGTCATCTTGCCTTCGCCAACCAAAATCATCGCGGCCATGCCCGTGATGGGCTTCGTCATAGAATAGACGCGCCATAATGTGTCGATATTGACAGGCGTTTTCTCGCCCAGTCCTTGCGTACCAACGGCAATGACGTCTGGCAGACCCGACGCACGGCCAATGGTTGCCAAAACACCCGGAAGCTTGCCCGATGAAACATAGCTGTCGAATTCGGCTTTGATCGTCGGGTATTTCTCGGCAGCCTGCGCCCAAGCCATGCCGGGCAGGAACGCGCCAACGGCGCCGGCGCCTGCCAGTCGCCCGCCCCATGCGAGTAATCCGCGCCGACCCAGCATGATCTGGCCTGTTGCTTGTACGTCCATCATCTCTCTCCTGCGTTCAAAACCGCCTCAGTCACTTTTCTGAATAGGGTCGGCAGACCAGCATTGTCGAGCGATTTTAGCGGCCACCATTCGCCCTCACCGGGGCCGTCTGCGTCTGCTGGCCATGACGTAACGGCAATGTTTACGATCAGCGAAAAATGCGTGAATATATGCGCAACCTGCACCGACAATTTTTGCCAATTGGCTGCCGCAGGTGGAATTGCGTTACCGTCGATGCGCGCTGTCCATCCGTCATCAGGCAATGCCCGCATGCCCGCAAGCAAACCGCGATCATCCCGGCGCAGCAGCCAGACATGGCCATCACGTTCAATCCAATACACATGCCCCACCCGTTGCGGCTTCGCGCTTTTCGGCAGCTTTGCGGGATATATTTCGGGGTTGCCTGCACGAAAGGCCGCGCATGCGGATTGGATGGGGCAGATCAGGCACGACGGCGATCGTACCGAGCAAATACCCGCCCCCAGATCCATCATCGCCTGCGCAAAATCGCCTGCCCTCAGGTCTGGCGTGATGCTATCGGTAGCCGCGCGAATATCTGGCTTTGCCTGCGGCAGCGGCGTTGATATCGCAAATAGCCGTGAGACCACGCGCTCGACATTGGCGTCGACCACCACTGCGCGCCGTCCAAATGCGATCGCGGCAATCGCCGCGGCGGTGTAGGGGCCGATTCCGGGCAGCTTTAGCAAATCTGCTTCATAGGACGGCAATTGCCCCTGATATTCGGAAACCACCACGCGCGCGCATTTTAACAGATTGCGGGCACGGGCATAATAACCAAGCCCCGCCCATGCGGCCATAACATCCGCATCATCAGCTGCAGCCAGTGCGGCAAAATTGGGCCACGTCTGGGTGAATGTGCGGAAATAGGCACCGACGGCGGCGACCGTGGTCTGCTGCAACATGATTTCCGACAACCAGACATGATAGGGGTCCGCGAAACCCTGCCCCGGCAATTTTCGCCATGGCAAGGTTCGGGCATGAACATCATAATGCGCCAGCAGACGCTCGGCGATATCCCCAGAATTCTGGTCAGTCTGTTGGACGGCAGGCATGTAAAATGGCATGGATTAGGTGATGGATAAAGGCAAGCCACCAACCGCGCCAAAGGGCCCGAAAAAGCCGGTAACGCCCAAGACGTTTCAGCGTCCACGCGGCGGTGAAGCCAAAGCGGTGTCCGCTCTGATGCCCGAAATCGGCAGGGCCGCGTTCCGACGCTTTGGCTTTGTCCAAAGTTCGGTCGTCAGCCGCTGGGACGAAATTGTTGGCGCAAGATACGCCGCTGTGTCTGCGCCAGAGGCGATCCGTTTTCCCATTGGCAAGAAATCCGACGGCACGCTTGAGCTGACGGTTGAAGGCGCGCATGCCACGATGATCCAGCATGTGCTTCCCGAGATTATCGAGCGGGTGAACCGTTTTTTTGGCTATGGCGCGGTCGCGCGGGTGAAGGTCCGCCAAGGGCCAGTGGCAAAGCCACCCGCACGGCAACCGATAGCGCCGCCTTCGCTAAAGCCTATACCGATGGAACTGGGCGAATCTCTGCGCGAAATCGGTGATCCCGAACTGTTTGCCGTGCTCGAAAGTCTTGCAAAAAGCCTTGCCAAAGGCAGCGAGTGATTCCAGATGCACGTCATGGTTTCAATGGCTAAGGCTATGTTGATGTTGCGTGCAAAAAAGTCCTTGTTTTTCATCTTGTTGGGTGCGGCGTCGCTTTCCACGACTCTGACCGCGGCCCCTGCCTCAAGCAAATGGCTTTCCACCGTTACGATGACCGACAAGGGCGCGCATGTTTTGGGCAATCCGGCAGCGCCCAATAAGGTTGTCGAATATCTTAGCTACACCTGCGGGCATTGTGCGGACTTCGAATTGAAAGAAGCCCCCGCATTCAAGGCGCAGTCGGTTGCAACGGGCAAAGCCAGCTACGAAGTGCGCAATATGGTTTTGAACGCGGTTGACCTCACCGCCGCCATGCTTGCGCGTTGCGGTGGCAAGGGTAAATTCTTTGGCAATCAGCGGCATTTGTTCGCAACCCAGTCGATCTGGTTGGGCAAGACCAAAAATATCAATGCTGAAACGCAGGCAAAGCTTAAATCCGCAGATTATGCTGGTTTCATGATCGGCGCGTTTGACGCACTCGGGCTTGGGCCGATCATGCAACAGCGCGGCATCACGCCAGCGCAGGCGAAAGTCTGCCTGGCGGACAAGGCCGCACTGAAGGCGGTTATCGATATGACGGAGGCCGGAGCTGCGCTGGGCGTGCGCGGTACGCCGTCATTCATGGTCAATGGCGTCTTGCAAGACCACGTCCATAGTACGGCCGAACTGAACGCGGCATTGAAATAACTCGACATCCCAAATTGAAGGATATCCCATGCGTATCAAGACACTCATTTCGACAACAGTCGCGGTTTTGGCGCTCGCAGCCTGTGGCGGCGGCGACACAGCGGGCGGGCCGAAAGGCGAACCGATCGCTAAGATAGCAGCGCCCGCCGGCACGGTATGGGGTGATGTTGTGAGCAAAACCGAATTCGGTGGCTATAAAATGGGCAATCCGGACGCGCCGTTGAAGCTGGTCGAATATGGCGCAATTAGCTGCCCCACTTGTGCGCAATTCTCTGTGCAATCATCGGAACAGCTGCACGAACTCGTCAACAGCGGCCGCGTATCGATAGAATTCCGCCCCTTTCTGGTCCATGGCATTCAGGACGTTCCCGGTTTCCTGCTGGCGCAATGCAGCGGTCCTGAGGCATTTTTCCCATTGACCGATCAGCTGTATGCCGAACAGGCAAGCTGGCTGAGCAAAATCAGCACGGTGACGGAGGCAGATCAGCAAGCCATGCAGAAAATGTCGCCAGAGCAAATTGCAACCTTGCTGGGCACAAAGATGGGCCTGATCGAATTCGTAAAGTCGCGTGGCATTAGCGAAGACCAAGCCAAGGCATGTCTGTCGGACAAAGCGGCAATCGATGCCCTGATTAAGACCACCGAGCGCGGTACAAAGGATGATGGCGTAACGGGAACGCCGTTCTTCATCCTCAACGGGGCAAAGCTGGACGCCAGTTCGTGGAACCAGGTGAAGACCAAGCTGATCGAGGCTGGCGCGCGCTAAATATGGCTCGGGGGGGCACTGACATAGCCTCATTCGCGAAAGGGGCGGCCCGTTGCGGATAAAGAAGCTGAAACTTGTCGGCTTCAAAAGCTTTGTCGAGCCCGCCGAATTGCGGATCGAAAACGGCCTGACGGGTATCGTCGGGCCCAATGGCTGCGGCAAATCCAATCTGCTGGAAGCGATCCGTTGGGTCATGGGCGAAAGCAGCGCAAAATCCATGCGCGGCGCCGGCATGGAAGATGTGATCTTTGCGGGTACAGCGTCCCGCCCACCGCGCGACTTTGCCGAAGTTACCATCTTGGCGGAACGTAGCGATGATGGTGACGCTGCAACGGACGGTGATCAGGAACTGGAAGTTACCCGGCGGATAGAACGCGGCGCTGGATCGGCCTATCGCTCGAACGGCAGGGACGTGCGCGCCAAAGATGTAGCCCTGATCTTCGCAGACGCCGCCACTGGCGCACATTCGCCTGCGCTCGTCAGTCAGGGCCGGATTGGCGCGATCATCTCTGCAAAGCCACAGGAACGGCGGCAGATGCTTGAGGAAGCGGCTGGCATCTCCGGACTGCACGTGCGGCGCAAAGACGCCGAACAAAAACTGCGCGCCGCGGAAAGCAACCTTGCACGGCTGGCAACGATCCTTGCCGACATGGACGCCCGCGCGGGGCAATTGCGGCGGCAGGCCAAACAGGCCGAACGTTACCGCACCTTGTCAAAAGACATATTGCAGGCCGAAGCGCGGCTTATTTTCGTGCGTTGGCGCGAAGCCAAGGCTGCGGCTGATGCTGCGCGGGCTGAGGCCAATGCCGCGACTGCGGCCGTAGATAGCGCCGCCGCGACGCAGCGTGCTTTAACCGAACGGCAACAGGAAGCCGTGACCCAATTGGCGAACGCCCGCGCCGTTGCAATGGCCGCACGCGATGCCGCCAATGACGTTTCCAACAAGCTCGTCCAATTAACGGGTGAGCAGGAACGGATATTGCAGCGGCAATCGGATTTGTCTGCGCAAGCGTCCCGCATGGCCGAAGATGGCGCGCGTGAGGGCAAATTAACCCACGACGCAGCGGACGCGCTCGCGCATCTTCAGAGCGAGAGTGTTGCGTTATCTGAACAGATTAAGGCACAGGAAGAAGAACGCCCTGCCCTGTTGCGCGCAGCCGAAAATGTTGAACGTCAGGCCCGCGAAAGCGAAATTGCCTTGGCAAAGGCCGCCGCCGAGCAAGCCAGAGCCGACGCCGAATTGCGCGTGGCCGACGCTGCTGTTGCAGCGGCAACGATGCGTGCCGAGCGGGCAGCAAGTGCCGTTGCGCGCATGGCGAGCGAGCGGGACGCCTTGGGCGATGAATCTGCATGTGAATCTGCCAAAAAATCGGCAGAAGCCAGCGTTGCTACCTTACAAAAGCATTTGCAGGAAAATACCGAAGCCAGCGAAGCGGCGGAAACGCGTAGGACCGAACTGATCGCGGCACGCGACGGCGCGCAGGCCAGCCTAGCCAGTGCCAAAGCAGAGCTCGCGGGTTTGCTGACCGAGCAAAATGCGCTCGAACGGTCACTTGCCAAAGGGGACGGCGACAAGGCGATTAACCGTATCAAGGTTCGGCCGGGCTACGAACGCGCATTGGCCGGTGCGCTGGGTGATGATGCCGATGCCACCATTGGTGGGGATGCCGGACGCCGTTGGCTGGGCGGGACGCCCGCGATGGATGCTTTGGCCGACAATGCCCTGATCCATTATGTCGACGCACCTCAGGAATTGGCTGCACGCCTTTCGCACGTGCGGGTTGTTGAACAAGACGATGGTGCAGCACTGACACCGGGTGAGCGCCTCGTGACGCTTTCCGGGCAATTGCGCCGCTGGGATGGTTTTGCCACCGACGGCGACGGCGCAACGACCGCCGAGCTGCTGGTCCGCGCGAACCGACTGGCGGAATTGAATGCATTGATACCGCCCGCAGAAGCGGCGTTGGCGGAACAGGCCGAGGCGCTTGCGCAAATGACGGATGCTATCGGTACAGCACAAGATGCTGTTCGGGCGGCAGCCGCAGCGCGGGCAGAAACCGAAGGGCAATTGCGGCAAGCTCTACGCGCGGTGGACCAAGCCGAAGATGCGCTGGCCCGGCTTAAATCTGCAAAGGCCGCGCTGCTGGACCGTATGGCGGCCAGCGAACAGGAGCTTGCCGAAGCAAAGTCCGAACAAAGCACCGCAGAAGCCGCCCGTGCCGCGTTGCCAGATGGCACGCATCATTCGGACCTCGTGCAAAAGCTCGTGGTCGCGAACGAAGCTGCGCGCGAACTGCTGGCGCGCAGTCAGGCGGATTTGTCGTCACTTGAACAGCGCATTGCACAAACCCGCGAACGACGTGCGGTCGCGCTTGCCGAAATCCGGGGATGGCAAGAACGCGCTGGCGAGGCGGAACGCCGGATCGCCGACATGAACAAACGCAGCGCGGATATTGCTGCCGAGCAGGAAGCGATGGAGGGGCGGCCCGATATTCTGGCACGCGAGATCGCAAGCCTGCGCGCGGACAAAGAACAGCTCGCCGAAAAGCTGAATGGCCTTCAAGTCACAGAAAATACCTGCGAAAAAACGCTTCGGGAACTGGAAAACGAACTTGCGACCGCGGCCGAGGCGCTCTCCGTTGCCCGAGAGGCCCGCGCGGGCGCCGAAGCACGCGCGGAAAATCAGGAACATCGCCGCGTTGAAATGGGGCGGATATCGGGCGAGCGTTTCGAATGCCCGCCGCCGGTGCTTCCCGAAAAGCTCGGGTTCGATGAACATGCAATGGAAGATGCGTCAGTGGAGTCCGCGCGGCTTGACCGGCTGCAGAATGAGCGTGAGCGCATTGGGCCAGTAAATCTGATCGCTGCCGATGAACTGGCCGAGCTTGAGGCGCAACAAGGCGCTGGCGCGGCAGAAAGCGAAGAGCTGACGCTTGCGATTAACCGCCTGCGCGGTTCCATCGGCAGCTTAAATAGAGAAGGCCGCGCGCGCTTGCTCGCGGCCTTTGAGGCAGTCGACGGACATTTCCGCCGGCTCTTCGCAACGCTGTTCAACGGCGGACAGGCCCATCTGGCCTTGATCGACAGCGAAGACCCACTTGAGGCAGGGCTTGAGATATTCGCGCAACCGCCGGGCAAAAAACTGCAGTCGCTGACATTATTGTCGGGCGGAGAGCAGGCGCTGACGGCGGTCGCGCTCATCTTTGGATTGTTCCTCACCAACCCAGCGCCGATATGTGTTCTTGACGAAGTGGACGCCCCGTTGGACGATGCGAATATCGAACGTTTCTGCGATTTGTTGGAAGCGATGACGCGCGAAACCGACACACGCTACCTGATTGTCACGCATAACGCCGTCACCATGAGCAGAATGCACCGGCTATTTGGCGTCACAATGGTCGAACAAGGCATCAGCCGGTTGGTATCGGTTGACCTTGGTGGTGCCGAACAATTACTGGCTGCGGAATGACTTTACATGGCCCGATCACAAACAGCTTTATTTCGCAACGCCTTCGGCTGAACTACGTCGATTGGGGCAACCCCGATGCGCCGCCATTGCTTTTGGTCCATGGCGGTCGCGACCATGCGCGCAGCTGGGACTGGGTCGCCGAAGAGTTGCGCGATGATTGGCACATTATTGCACCCGACCTGCGCGGCCATGGCGACAGCGCGTGGTCACCCGACGGCAATTACGAAATGTCTGCCTTTGTCTATGATCTGGCGCAACTCATTCACCAGCTCAACCTTGCACCCGTCAGCATCATAGCGCATTCGATGGGCGGCAATATCGCCACACGTTATGCCGGGCTCTATCCCGAAAATGTCCGCAAGATGGTGAATATTGAGGGGCTTGGCCTTTCCCCCAAAATGCAGGCGGAACGCGACGCGATCGGTATACAAAATCGTTTCCGGCAGTGGATTGACGATAAACGCAATGCAGCTGGCCGTACCCCGAAACGCTATCCCAATATTGAAGCAGCCTATGAGCGGATGAAGGCGGAAAACAGCTATTTAACCGACGAACAGGCGAGGCATCTGACCGTGCACGGCATCAGCCGGAATGAGGATGGCAGCTGGAGCTGGAAGTTCGACAATTACCTCAACATCTGGGCAATATTCGATATGCCACGTGAAGATCTGCTCGCAATCTGGCAGTCGATCACCTGTCCGATGTTGATGATGTATGGTGCCGACAGTTGGGCGTCAAACCCCGAAAAAGATGGCCGCATCGTGCATTTTCCAACGGCAAGAGTCGTCGAATATGAAAATGCTGGCCATTGGTTGCACCATGACCAGTTTGACCGTTTCATGGCCGACGTAAAGGCGTTCCTTTAATCGAACATCGCGCGCAACGCGGATATGGTGTCCGCCTCTTCAGCCGGTTTGTCTCTGCGCAAACGCGAGATACGCGGGAACCGCATGGCCACGCCTGATTTATGCCGCTTCGATTCATGCACCGCGTCAAACGCGACCTCAAGCACCAGCGACTTTTCCACTTCGCGGACCGGGCCAAAACGGGCGACGGTGTTATTGCGGACAAAGCGGTCGAGCCATTTCAATTCTTCATCGCTGAACCCGGAATAAGCCTTTCCAACCGGCAACAAATTGCCATCTTCGGTCCAGCAACCAAAGGTGTAGTCTGAGTAATATGAGGAGCGTTTTCCGCTCCCCCGCTGCGCATACATCATCACGCAGTCAGCGACGAGCGGTTCGCGCTTCCATTTGTACCACAAACCGACCTTACGCCCCGCCAGATAGGGCGAATCGCGCCGCTTGAGCATCACGCCTTCAATCGCCGCCTCACGTGCGGCCGCACGGATTTCAGCCAGATGCTCAAAATCGCGCGCCTCGATGACAGCGGATACATCAAACCGCGCAGGGTCCAGATTCGCGGTGAACAGTTCAAGCCGGTCGCGCCGCGCGGTCCATGGCTGACTGCGCAGATCCTCCGCACCGTCGAACAATATGTCGTACAGGCGGACAAACACAGGGTACTCCGCCTGCATGGCTGCCGTGACATTCTTGCGGCCCAGCCGTTGCTGCAACGCATTGAAGCTGGCGGCCTCGCCGCCCTGCACGTCCCCGCGCACCAGCAATTCGCCGTCGACCACGCCGACGCCATTGAACGCCGCCGCTATTTCAGGGAACGACCCCGTCACCTCGTCACCGCCACGGCTGAATAGCCGCGTTTCGCCGCCCGTCGATGCAATCTGGATGCGGATGCCATCCCATTTCCATTCGGCGACAAATTCATCGAGATGCACGCTGCCATCCTCAAGCGGGTGCGCGAGCATGAAGGGCCGGAAAAACGCGCTGTCGGCGGGATCGGGCCGTTCGGTCCGCCCTTCGCCCCATGCGAAAAGCTCGGCGAAAGGCGGGCGAAGCGCGTGCCACACCTCTTCGACATCATCGACGGACACGCCAAAGGCTTGCC
>CAZCXQ010000029.1:0-15451 GCA_964502655.1 uncultured Sphingorhabdus sp. | reverse complement strand
GCGTCGGCCAGATGGGTGTGCAAAGCGGTTGGCCGGGGCAGGACGGTGTACGCCGACCAATCAAGCCGTTCGCTGCCCGCTGGCGTCGCGCCACAGGGGGCAACCGCGGTGATCTTGTCCGCAGCGACGCTAATGCATTGCCCTGTCAGGACTTGGCCGGCCTGAACATCGAACAGCCTGCCTGTTTCAATATAGAGATTTTGCGCAAACGACGCCGTTGGCGAAACCGCCAACGCCGCCGCGAGTATCAACGCCGCGCGCATCAACCCTTTTTCGTGATGCGGGTGATTTCCCGCTCAACCATCGCTTCGACGATTGGCGGCAAATGGGTGTCGAGCCAATCCTTCAGCATGGGGCGCAGCAATTCGCGGGTTAGACCCTCAAGCGAGGTTTCGCCTGACCGGACGATTTGCGGCGCTGCGCCGGGTTCGGAGAGGGTTTGTAGCGCTGAAAAGCTATGGCGCAGGTTTTGCGCTTTGCTATCGTCCAGCAAGCGATCTTCAGCAATCGCATTTTGATCCGCTGTCGTGAGTTCTAGGACTTCTTCCTCTTCGCGCGCAACCGGCTTGGCGCGCTTGGTCGCAGGGCGGCTGCGGTCGTCATCGGCGATAATGCGCTTAATCGACGACAATATTTCGTCCATTGACGGTTCGCTGCGATTTTCTGCCATAAAATGTGTCCCGCTGCGTTGGATTAGCGCGTTCTGCCATCGGCAGGAATGGGTTCTATTTCTGCCTTTTGCGCCTGCGTGTCAACGGTGCGGGTCGATTTGGCGACGGGGTCAGGCTGCGATGACCAATCGTTCCAAGCGCCATCAACCTTTTGATAGTCCGCGACAGGATCGTACAAAGTTCCGCCTTCGAGACCCAAATCACGTGCCTCTGCCTTGCCCATTGCCGCAAGCAAACTGAAGCCAGCGACATATGCATTGCGGCGTGCTGCAACGAGTTGAACCTTGCTGTTCAACAATTCCTGCTCAGCATTCAAAATGTCGAGGATCGTCCGGTTGCCCACGCTGTTCTCGGCACGCGTGCCTTCTAACGACAACTCGTTTGCTGACACCGCACGTTCGGAAGCGGCGATAACCTCAAGCGCAGCCTTCCAGCTGGCGTACGATGCCCGTGTCTGCGCAATCGCTTCGCGCTCAGCCGCAATTTCCAGTTCCTGTGCCTGGCCAAGGCGCGCCTGCGCCTGACGGATCTGCGCCGCAGGTTGGCCGCCTTGATATAATGGCAAAGTGGCGCGAACGCCGGCCTGTGCATTCAGCGAACTATTGTCCGCCTGAAACCCGGGAATATTCGATGAAATAGATCCAAGGGCATTACTATACGATGGCGACGTAAATACGCTGATCGTGGGAAGCCGCGATGCATTGGCCGCACGGCGGTCAAACCGCGCTGCTTCACGTGACTCGCGTGCCGCAATAAGGTCAGGGTTGTTTTCCAACGCAACGGTTACCGCGCTGTCGGCGGTGGCGGGCAAATTGGGGAGCGGCGGGGGCGCCTGCAATTCTCCGGGTTCGCGGCCGACAAGCTGGATATAGATTTCTTTTGAACGAATGAGGTTGGCGCGGGCCGTTTCCAAATTGCTCGTTGCCAGCGCCAGACGTGCTTCGGACTGGGCAACATCGGTTCGGGTCAGATCGCCGATTTCGAAGCGGTCACGGGTGGCGTCCAGATTGACCGAGAGCACACCAACTTGAGCGCGGTTCAGCTCGACAATCGATTCGTCGCGGATGACGTCCATATATGCGCCAACCACGGCCGAGAAAATGGCGCTTTCGGTGCCACGCAGATTGGCAAATCCAGCCTCGACGCGATTTTCAGCGGCGCGCACGGCGTTTCTAATACCACCACCTGCATAAAGCGGCGCGGAAATGGTACCGTTGACGCTGATACCACGCGCTTGAACAACCGACGCGCCGCTGTCCTGAAGGACGTTTTCGACATAGGTCGGCTGAACTGTGATGTCAGGGCGACCATTGGCCTTAGCCAGCGGCACAGCTTCGTTTGTTGCACGCTGTCCCGCGCGCGCAGCGGTCAGGTTCGGATTGGTTTCATAAGCCGAGACCAGCGCATCGCGGAGCGTATCCGCCATGGCCGGTGCTGAACATGCGGCCGACGCGAGCAATGCGACAGTGATAAAATGACGCGCGCTCAAAACACAAACTCCGGCTTGCGGGCAAATGCGGGTAAAGGCGCGATTTCGCTATCGGCGATTGATTTCAATGCAACGTTCCCGTTCTGCACATATCCTTTTGCGAGGCGCGTCACGGCGCCCTCAACAATGCCAGTGACCAACCGCGTACCATCTGCGGCGAGCGCGAAGAGTGCATCGGGCAGTTCTTCAGCGGCGCCATCGATAATGATGCAGGCATAAGGCGCGTTGGCGCTGGCCGCGCCGAGATTGTCTGCAGCTGCCGTGGTCAAATGCGCGGTGCGGGTTTTCAATATCGCAGCGACATATCCATCAGATTGGCCAATGAGCAGGACATTATCGTCCGCCTGCACGTCAGCAGCCTGCAACAACAACGCAGTTGAAATCGGCGGATTTAAGTTCTCGCCATTTCCCAGCTCAATCGACCGGTCCATATAGGCCGTCATCTGGTGTGAAACGGGGACATAATCCTCGCGTGCGATGCTGCCCATTGCGGCAAGCACCCAGCTTTCAGTTACACCGCTTGGGCGCAGCTGGCTGTCCACCATTGAACGCCGCATATCTTCAAATTTACCTGATTCCATCGGAATATTTCCATTAATCTGCTGGCCATGTGGCACAACTGTATTGCAAACACAATACAGCCTTCGACTTTGGTTCTAGCTATCCGAACCCGTCCCGCCAAGCTGGATTCAGACAAACGGCCTATTTCAGGATGCAAATAGCAACTTTTTCCATGGCTTGTGGCGCACATGGCACAGCATTCCAGATTGCCGGTTGCAATGAATTCTGCAAGCCGCTAAGTGCCCGCCTTCACCACATGGCGGCATTGCTGATTAGGCAGGTTGTTGTTTAGGGGCCCGATGGCGGAGTGGTGACGCAGAGGACTGCAAATCCTTGCACGCCGGTTCGATTCCGGCTCGGGCCTCCATTTTCTTATATTGAACGAGACGCGATACGGCGTCTTCTGGCGGCCGACTGTCTTACGGCACTCTAAAGCGCTCCAACAGTTGCGGACAAGTATCGCCTCATTCCCGGTCACCGCCGCCCCCCGCAGCAACGCGCCTTGGCAAAGCGCCCGGGCGCAAAGCGGAACATTCGCCTTGCTCTCCGGTTTTGAGGTCAGTTCCGGACCAATCCGGTTGCGTCACAAAAGGAGACTGAGCATGTCGAAAATTCAAAATTGGAAATCGATCCATATTTGGGCGCCCATTCTGGCGATCGGGTTGAGCGGCTGTGCGACGTTGGAAGAAAGCGTGGCGGAGGCCGTGTCCGAAACGAAGCGGGCAAGCTTGACCGGTGCAGAAGTTGTTGGCGCGCGCGGCGATACCGATGGCTATGCAAAAGCGGAATTAAGCGTGTCGGATGAAGCGAACCAGATCTGTTATGACCTGAACGACGTTCGGGGCATTGGTACGATAACGTCAGCGGCCATATATCGCGGCGCTAAAGGGCGAACGGGTCAGGTCGTTATCCGTATGAACGCAGCCAATGAAGGTGGTTGGAAGAACTGCGTGGGCCGTAGCGAATGGCTTGAGGACCGGATCGAAAACGCGTCTGGTGCCTATTATATTCAGGTGAATACGTCCGATTTTCCAAATGGCGCCATTCGCGGCCAATTTCATTAAAGCGAACATTGCTGCCAACATGCATGCCGGGCTCATTTACGTATCCGATTCTGAACCCGGCATCGCCCGCATAAAGCGGGGCAAGGGCTTTCGGTATCTTGGTCCAGACGGCAATGCGATTTCGGCTGAGGCTGACCTCGCCCGCATCAACGCGCTCGCTGTTCCGCCTGCATATCGTGATGTCTGGATATGCGCGGACGAAAATGGGCATATTCAGGCCACGGGATTAGACGAAGCAAATCGCAAGCAATATCGCTATCATGCCTTGTGGAGCGAAACCCGCAGCGAGGCCAAATTTGACCAGCTGTACGGCTTTGGCCGTGCATTGCCGCACATCCGGCGGGCGGTGGAAACAATATTGAACGGCGCGAAGCAAAATGACGTGTTTGCCAAGGAGGTCGCGACAGCGGCGGTTGTGCGCTTGCTTGACCATACCGCGATCCGGATAGGGGGCCGGTCACGTAGCAGTCAGGGCGCGACAACACTGATGTTGCGCAATATCCGTTACGAACGGAACCAGCTGAAGCTGCGTTTTACCGCAAAGGGTGGCAAGCAAGTGCGGTGCAGCGTCAGCGATAAAAGGCTGCAACGCATATTGGAGAAAATCCACGATCTGCCCGGCAAGCGGCTGTTCCAATATATTGGCGCCGACGGCGCGGTGCATCCCTTGGACAGCGGCGATGTAAACGGCTGGCTAAAAACCCGTTCAAAGAATGAATATATCAGCGCCAAGATGTTTCGGACGTGGCACGGCAGCGTGGCCGCGCTTGAGGCCCTCCGCAAATCCGACAAGCCGTCGATCAAGGTGGCCTGTACGGCGGCATCGGCAGTGCTTTGGAATACGCCGGCCATCGCGCGCAAAAGCTATGTCCACCCGGCGGTGCTGGAAATTGCGGCATCAAAGGACGCTGCCGTGCTGTTGGCTTCCCTCACCAAACGCCGCACCAAGGGCCTGACGACGTCAGAGCAACGGTTGCTTGCGCTCATTTGCGCGGAAGCCGCTTAGCAATTCTATCCAGTTTTGAACCAAGCTGACTTTCAGGCGTTATCCCAAGGTGCAGCATGTGCGGAGAGGCGGCATGAGCGTGCGATACGTTCTGACTGCTGGCGCTAACCCTTTTGGTTGTTGCCATGTTCCTTGTTTATTTGGAGACCCTATGACCAATATTGTAAATCTGATCGATCCCGATCCAAAACCATATAGCCCACCAAATGAGGTGCCGGGTACTTCGCCAGATGAAGTCTCCCCGGATCAAGGCGATACCGATTTCCCCGGAAGCATTCCGAACGAAACGCCAATGGAATCGCCGGTTACCGATCCCGATTAGGGCGTCAAAACCAACAGGGCTGCGCAGAGTAACTGCACAGCCCTGTTTTGACTTATCCGTTTACGATGGTCCCGCCATTGGGGTGCAGCACTTGTCCAGACATGTAACTCGAATCGTCACATGCCAAAAACAGGAAACTTGGCGCGACTTCATTTGGCTGACCGGGCCGTTTCATTGGCGTGCTTTCACCGAAATGCGCGAGCTTTTCCGGCGGACTGCCACCCATGGGGTTTAACGGTGTCCAAATGGGTCCCGGGGCAACGGCATTCACTCTGATGCCCTTTTCGATGAGATTTTCGGAAAGACTCCGGGTGAAAGCGGTGACCGCACCCTTTGTCGCCGAATAGTCGAGCAGCCCTTTGGCACCTTCATACATTGTAACACTCGTACAATTGATAATGCATCCGCCTTCGGGAAGATGGTCGACCGCCGCTTGCGTCAGGTAAAACATGCCATAGACATTCGTTTGAAATGTCCGCTTTAGCTGCAGTTCGGTGATATCGCGAATGTCGTCGTCCGGATGCTGCTCGCCGGCATTATTGACCAGAATATCCAGCCGGCCAAATCGCGCGACCGTGTCTTCCACCGCCCGCATACAAAATTCTGGATCGCCGATGTCACCCGGCAATTTTAACGCAGCACAGCCTTCTGCTTCAATGGCACGTGCGGTGATGTCAGCATCGTCATGCTCTTCCAAATAGACGATTGCGACATCGCACCCTTCGCGCGCATACAGGGCCGCGACGGCTCGGCCGATGCCACTGTCGCCGCCCGTAACCAGCGCGACTTTGCCCGCAAGCCGTCCGGAACCCATATAACGTGGATGCCATTGGGGCTTCGGGCTCAGTTCGCTCTCGTGCCCCGGAAGCGCATCTTCCTGCACTTCGGGGACGAGTTCTGAGGCGTCGTCGCTCAACCTGCGGTCCCTGGATTGAACGATGGCGGGTCGCTCGCAGGGAAGGATGCATCCGACATATCATCAACATCTTCCCAATCGTCACCGGGATGGTCGCGCATGAATTGGGTTCCGGCGTGGCGGGTTTGATCGAAATTCTCTTGGTCGGTTTCGTCATGTGCGAACGCTGCGGAAAAATCATTCTTCCACTCGTCGGCCTTCGGCATCCACTGATTACGCGTGGCATACAGGCCTGCGCCAACGGCTACCACAGCGCCCACCACCGAAGCCACGGTGCCAAACCAAGAAGGCAATTGAGACCTCGATTGACCGGTGCTGCGCCCACCTCTGCTTTTGGCCGATTTGGCTGCTGCCTTGGGACGTGACGCTTGGCTAGCCTTGTTTCTGCTGCTTGCTCGGCCTTGCGGCGATCCGTTTGAACCATTGTTGGTCGACTTTTTCTGTGAATCTGAATTGGCCATGACGCGCACTCTCCTGATGAATTGCATTCGGTGAAGAAAGGTCAACACGGCGGCAGGTGCATGGTTCCTCTGCATGCCGTTCAATAAGGGCAATTGAACGATTTGGAGCTCAAGTTGGAACCAATCGGCACGAACACTGTTTTCCCCGCACTCTGAAAGGGAGAACGAACATGAATATCATCATTCTTTTGGTTGTCGGCGGCATTTTGGGCTGGCTTGCCAGCATCGTAATGCGCACTGACGGTCAGCAAGGCATTTTCCTGAATATCATCGTCGGCATTGTAGGTGCCTTCCTTGCAGGATTCATCATCACGCCGCTTATCGGTGGTGCGCCAATTACGAGCGGTGCATTCGACATCCGGTCGTTGATCGCGTCATTCTTGGGCGCAGTAGTTCTATTGGCGATCGTAAATCTCTTACGTCGCGGTAGCGTCCGTTAATTTTTAAACGAGGGATATATCCATGAAAAAGTCCATTATGATACTTGCAGCTTCTTTGTCGCTCGCCACGCTTGGCGCATGCGACGGAGCAACCGAAAATGCACAAGAAGATCAGGCTGATGCCGTTCGTGAGAACGCGGAAGTTCAGGCTGATGCTATGGAAGAAAAAGCCGACGCGACTGACACGACAGTCGACGGCATGGATTCGACCACAGAAAATAAAATGGAGGCGGATGCCCAAGCCGTCCGTGAAAAAGGCGATGCCAAGGCTGATGCCATGGAAGATGCTGCCGACAAGCAGGACAAATAAAATTGTTCCTTTTGTTGTTAAAAAGGGTTCGTCAGGAAACTGGCGGGCCCTTTTTTATAACGCGGCCTCGTACAGATGATGCAGGTAATTTGGGTTAAACACCGCAAGTTTGCGAAGGCCATTGAGATCATTGACGCGCAACGTGCCGCGTTGAATGGTGGCGACGCCGGTAGCGTTCAAATCCTTTATCGTCCGGCTGACATGCGGCTGGGTCATCCCCAATGCATCGCCAATATCTGATTGCGTCAGCGGAAACCGACACAGTCCATTTTCCGCAAGCCCGACCATTTTCAGGCGTAAAAACAACTCGCACGCGAGATGCGCTAGGCTTTCAACAGCGTTGCGTTGACCAACCGACACCAGCCATTCGCGCTGGATTGATGCCGCCAGCAACGAGTCCCACCACAATGCCCGAAGCACACCTGGGTGTTCGTCGCCCAATTGTTCAAATTCAGCGGGCCTGATCATGGCATATTGCAGCGGTGTGATCGCTCCGATTGAATGGTCCATGGCGTCCAATATGTAGACATGCAGGTCCGCTAGGTCGCCCGGGACAAAGAAGGCAAGGATTTGACGTCGGCCGTCTTCGAGGATTTTATATCGGCACGCCCATCCATCGACGATGAGATTAACCGTTTTCGGATCTTCGCCTTCGCTGATGATATCATGGCCCCGCAAAAGGGATTTGACGCGGCCGGACGCCAGTGCATCAATGGCTTGCTCTCCCTCCGCCTTTAATGGAATGAAAGCGTTCAGTTTTCGAATGAGAAACTGTCCTGACATAATTTCCTCCATCCTGACCGGCGGTGCTTGCCTATGCGGTGATCGCACCGCTGCGCTGTGATCTAGGCATATGTGGCAATAGGAACGTCAGAAGCACGCGTGTTCCGCTGCCGACATTGCTCGTGATATCCAACGTACCATCGACCTGTGTTGCAAATCCGCGCATCAGTTCGGTTCCCATTTGGCCGTTTTTGTCACTCACCACATAGCCTTGACCATTGTCGGAAATGTCCAAAATCGCACGGTTGCCGTTCAACTGAAGCTTCATTGTGACAGCGCCTGTGGATCCGGCGGCAAACGCATGGCGGAATGCGTTTGTGACGGCTTCCACGACAAACAAGGTCAGCGGAACGGCGTAATCGACAGGCACCGGGAAATCGCTGGCTTGGCACGTCAGCTCCACCTTTGGCGATGTTCGACTTGCGCCGCGCAATTGTGCGCACAGTTCCGCCATGAGATTGCCGATAGGAACTTCACCGCGGTCGTAGCCGTTATCCTGTTCATATAAGAGCCTGTGGATCAGGGCCAAGGCTCTTATCCGTGCCCGTGTCTGCGCCAAGACCTCTTTAGCGGCCCCTTCCTGCACGCGTCCGGATTGCAGGGTCAGTAAACTGTTGATGATTTGAAGATTGTTTTTGACCCGATGGTGCACCTCACGCGTGAGCAAGCTTTTGGCTTCCAGGGCATGTGTCAGATCTGTATTTCGCCGGTGAATGACATCTGCCATGCTGTGCAAATCGGCGCTCAGTGCGGCAATTTCCTCAGGTGCGTTTTTGAATCGGGCGCGGTCACCCGTGAAGTCGCCGCTTGCGAACCGTCGCGCAACATTGCGCAGGGCACGAAGCCATACCAGTGCAAGACGATTGGTTCCGATCCAAATTGCCAACGAAGCAAGCAAGATAGATACCAATGGCAGGAATATGCTTGCACGCACTTGCGATACGGCCGTCCCCATAACCTGCGCGCGGGGTTGCGCGTACACGACAAAAAGTTCGGAGCTATAAAGCTTGTGGAAGGTGTACAGCCACTCTGTCCCGTCGCGCCCTTTCGCTAACTGTGCCTCATCCTGACGCGCATCAAGGTTGGGCGCGAAGGTCAGGCGTTGCTTGCCTTGGGCAACGATAACCGCATCGCGGGTAACGATGGCGACTGCGCCTGTCTTGCCTTCCTGCGCCTTCAACAGGGCATTACGTAAATAGTCTATGTCAATCGCCGCCGTTAGCGTTCCGTCTTGCTGCCCGTCTGCTGTCCGCAGCGGAAGAATAAGGAATAGAACGTTACGCTGGGCAAGGGGCGCATAAATGGGCGCTTTAGTGATGGTCATGCCTTTGGCACGAGCGCCCCGCTGCCACCAACCCTCATTGGCTAAATTGATTTCCCTTTCATGCGGAAGCACAGAACACCGTAAGACACCATCGGCACTCGTTCGCGCGAGGTTAGTCACCGGCCGATAGTTGCTAAGCGAAGCGCGCAGGGCAGCGTCACATCCACCCGACATTTTTGTAACGTCGGCGTTGGTAGCCAAAGCCAGTAAGAGATGTTGCGCAATAATGAAGGGATCACGTTGCCGCTCCGCAATCGCGCTGGCGTGGGCACTGAGACGTCCCATCGCCATATCGCGCGTGCTGTTGAGCGCAGAAAAGCCCTGAATAACACTTGCGACGACGACCGGTAGCAAGGCTGCGAACACGGTCAGGATCAAACCGTGCCGCAATGTCAAAGGTCGGAAAAATGCCAATGCAGCTCTCAGCAAATGCGATTTATGGTAATGTGCTTGGCTTTGGATGTCGCGTGTCGTTTACAGGTTCGTTCGCACGCTTGCGCGGCGGCGCTTTCACGCGCGCTGGCGCATCGGTACCGTTGATAAGCGTCGCCAAGGCAACGCGGCCACGTGCAAGCCGGCTTTTGACTGTTCCGATGGCGCAGCCCGTAATTTCCGCTGCCTCTTCATAGCTGGCGCCACCTGCACCGACGATCATCAATATTTCGCGCTGTTCAGCCGGCAACTTTTGCAATGCCTTTTCGACATCGCTCATATGGATGTGGTGCTGCTGCGGCGGGGCCTCGACCAGCAGCCGCTCTGCGGCCTCTGGATCCCAGCTTGTCATGCGCGCGTTTTTGCGCATCGTCGTGTAAAATTGGTTGCGTAATATCATAAACATCCAGGCGCGAAAGTTGGTGCCTGGGGTGAAGCTGTCATGGGCAGCCCAAGCCCGCATCATCGCCTCTTGGGCAAGATCGTCTGCAAGCTCCCGATTTCCGCACAGGCCACGCGCGAACGCACGCAGCGACGGGATGATCGCGACCATTTGTGCGCGAAAGTCGGCCGAAGCATCCGACTTTTCGGACTTCGGAACTGGCTCCGTGGCGGAGCTACTCACTGGAACTTCTTCGACGCCGACATTTTTGCGTCAATCATGTCCAACAGGTTCAAAAAGTCGTCAGGGATGGGTTCATTGGCAACACTGTCGTGCATTTGACGCAGTGCGGCAGTTAAAGGGTCAAATTCAGAATCCATATCATCACCAATCGCGTTAAGCGGTTGCTTGCCCTTATTGCTGCTCACTGATTGCCCCTCCCAAGTGCTTGTTGCATCGGGAAATCTGATTGCTTCCGGGTGACCATAGCCTGCAGGAATTCCCATGGTTTAAAACCATGTATTTGGCTGAAACTGATGCATTTTCATATGCTGTTAAGTCGCGACGCGCGATAATGTTCCGTCGCAGGGAACAAAAAGGCGTTTCAAACGTATAGCATCGGATAACAAAGGGAGTAATCATGTCATTTAGGCAGCAGCTGGCATCGCAATTGCCATACCTTCGACGTTACGCACGTGCCCTGACGGGATCACAGACATTGGGAGATGCAGCAGTCCGGGAAACGCTCGAAGCGTTGCTTGAAGCACCCGAAGAATGGGATGACGCGGTACCGGTAAAGACGGAGTTGTTCAGAACATTTCACCGCATCTGGAACAGCGACATGATCGCGCCCCTCGAATCGCGGGGCCGCAGCGGTGTCATCGCTGAATTTCCAGTTAAGCGCCGGCAAAGCCTGCTTTTGTCTACGGTCGAGGGATTTAAGGCCGATGACGTTGCCAAGATATTGGGCATTTCGGAAGCCGACGTACGCAGCCATGTTGTTGCCGCGCGTAGCGCCATCGAAGACGCACTTGCTGCGCGCGTGCTCATCATTGAAGATGAATCGATCATTGCATTGCATATTAAACAGATCGTCGAAAATCTGGGGCATGAAGCGATCGCAATTGTGCGGACACGTGCAGAAGCGGTTGCAAAGGCACGCGATGAACGGCCTGAACTGGTCTTGGCTGACATCAGCCTTGCCGACGGTTCAAGCGGTATCGACGCAGTAAAGGATATTTTGGCGGAACAAACTGTGCCGGTGATTTTCATTACGGCGTTCCCGGAAAGGCTTTTAACGGGCGAGCGTCCTGAACCCACATATTTGATTACCAAGCCATTTGAACCCGAAACGGTCATCGCAACCATTGGCCAAGCACTGCTGATGCATCGCGAAATCGATATTAATTATGAAGTTGCATAATTTTTTGGGAACAAAGTGCGTAGACCGACGTTTACCCATCTAAACGATATATTTGCGCGCTTAGGTTCGCGAAATATAGTTTACCCTGCTGGTCGCCCTCCCCCCCCCCGTAGACCAGCACCTTGAACACCTCGGCCGCGTGCCGGGGTGTTTTTCGTTGTGCAGACGACACAAAAACAAAACCCCGCCAGAACGATCAACTGACGAGGTTTCGTTTTCAACAGTCCGACGGGAATCCCCGCCGAAATTCCCTTAGCCCGCGCGCATGCCGTTCTTCAAATCACGCATTTGGTCATGGCCCGATTTTACCGAATCATAGCACTGGCTAATCATCGTGCGCGTTTCCATTCCAAGGTTGCCGTCTTCCAAAGCTGCTTCGAACTTGGCTTTGATATAATCTTCGCCACGTTCGACTTCTGCGACCACTGCCTGGTCGTCTGAACCCGTTATCGCGTCGCGTAAGCTCATAAACATGCGGTGTGCGCCTGCGGCCAGCGAGCCATCATCTTCGGGATCGCCACCAAGCGAACGCACATGATTGCGTAATTGATCGGCAACCTGCTGCCGTTCATTCGCGCGTTCGAAAAAAATTGACTGAAATTGCTGGCTGTCGGCCGCTTCGGCAGCGGACCGATATCCATCTACGCTGTCGATCGTTGTTTTGATGAGTTGGTTCACTGTTTCGATGTCGTAATGACGGGATTCCATGATGACGTCTCCTAGAGGTTGTTGCGAAAACAGAACGCATGGCGCTGTGGTTTGTTTCCGTTCAGCCTCCCGAAATGCCAAAGCTGCGAATATACCTGCGGCATATCACTTTGGGCAGCGTATCTGTCATACGATGGAACGGGCCTCTGGCATTTTTGGAAAATGTCGACGCCATCTGAAAGAACCGACAAACACGCATGATCTATAAATGGCCAAAATTAGCGAACGATGTCGAGCACGATTATTGGCGGACACCCAGTGTTGCGCCTGAATTATTGTCATCGGATAAACCGGTTCAGCCAAGCGACGCAGATTTTCGTTTACTGGCGGATAATATACCTGCGCTGTGCTGGATAGCGCGGGGCGACGGCTATATATATTGGTACAACAGACGCTGGCATGACTATTGCGGGTCGACGCCCAAGTCGATGGAAGGCTGGGGCTGGCAAAGCGTCCACGATCCGCTGGAGTTGTCCAAGGTCCTTGAAAAATGGAAACGGTCGATTGCAAACGGCCACGCGTTTGAAATGGTATTTCCATTGCGCGGTGCGGACGGTATTTTTCGCCAGTTTCTAACGCGTATTGTGCCTGTGCTGGGCAAAAATAATGAAATCGTGCGGTGGATTGGCACCAATTCGGAATATGAGAGCGGACTGAGCGCGAAAGAAGCTCTGCTGGTGAGTGAAGCCAAGTTCAAAGCGTTGACCGACGCGCTGCCGCAGATGGTGTGGTCAACCAAGCCAGATGGGGCGCATGATTATTTTAATGCCCGATGGTATGAATTTACCGGAATGGCCTATGGTTCAACCGATGGCGATGGGTGGAACGACGTTTTTCACCCTGACGATCGCGCGGAAGCGTTTGCAAAATGGCGGCACGCCGTGGCGACGGGCGAAGATTACGAAATCGAATATCGCTTGCGTCACCATAGCGGAGAGTATCGCTGGACCTTAGGTCGCGCATTGCCGGTGCGCGACGACAAGGGACAGATATTACGCTGGATTGGCACCTGCACGGACATCCACGAAAGCAAGTTAATTGCCGAACAAACCGAATTGATGAGCCGGGAACTTAGCCACCGTATCAAAAACATCTTTGCGGTCGTTGCTGGGCTGATCGGGCTGTCGACACCAACGGATGTGTCGTCGGCAAAGTTTGCAAAGCAACTGGCTGCCCGAATTTCCGCTCTGGGTCGAGCCCACAACTTTGCGCGGCCACATAGCGCATATTCTGACCCAGGTCGCGATTTCACGAAGTTACATGGCCTGATCCAAGAAATTTTGATGCCTTATGACATGGACGGCAGGGTCCGGTGCCATATCAGCGGGACGGACGTGTCGGTAAGTGAACGCAGCGCTACGCCACTCGCTTTGGTCATCCACGAACTGGCCACGAATGCTGTGAAATATGGCGCATTGGCAAATCTTGAGGGAGAAGTGCATATCGTAACTGATATGCGTGCTGAACAGGTCGTCATCCAGTGGACGGAGTCCGGCGGCCTGGAAGTTCCATTGGTTCCCGAGCGCTCCGGCTTTGGAACGCAGCTTTCTGAGATTGGCATTGCTAGCCAGCTTGGCGGTACGATTGAACGTTTCTGGAATCGCGACGGGCTTCAAGTCATCATGACCGTGCCGTCTGAGCATTTATAGGTTCAGCCGCTGCCCTCCATTGCGCGGCCTGACACACAAGCGTCATTGTCGTTCCGGAACATACGCAAAGCAGGCGGGGGCGTGGCAGCCGGATTGTCTTGAAAGACGACAAGGAAGTCTAAAACCTGTTGAACGTCATCATGGTCGACCGGCTTACAAAGGCAGCCAAGGGTTCCTTCGATGCCATCACCAAGTCGCGCAGGATTTGCAGTAACAAATAGCACGACGGCACCATATTCATGCGCAAGCCTGCGCCCGATGCCCGGACCAGTTTCGCCATCTCGCAAATTGACGTCGACCAGCGCAATATCGGGTTTTTGGTCTGCGAGTTTAAATGCTGTCGGCGCGTCAGGGGCAATTCCCAGCGTATCGAATCCCAAAGCCGCCAAGGTCTGGCGCAAGTTCAGGGCGACGAGAAACTCGTCTTCGACAATCAGGATCTTCTTGCCCATTGGACGTACTCTGGCGTTGTTTCGTTCGAAATGAAAATGTCCGCCACCCTCAATAGTTCCAACGTTTCGCCGCAAAGCGCCATCATGTCTCAAGCGAAACGGAACAAAGCGCATGCGATGGCACCGCATCATCGCCATCAAAGATCGCTTATGTTGCGGGGATTAACAGCTTGGGATCAATGCGCGCATTGTTCCATTTCATGCCCCAATGCAGATGCGGGCCGCTTGCCCGTCCGGTCGCGCCAACACGCCCGATGATTTGCCCCTGCTTCACATAATCGCCTTCTTTTACGAGAAGTTCGGAGCAGTGTAAAAATGCACTGTTTAGCCCCATGCCATGATCAATCATCAGCAAATGCCCCTCCAGCGTGAAGGCATCTGTGGCCGCAAGCGTGACGACACCGTCCGCCGGCGCAACAAAATCTGTCCCATTTGGTGCGGCAATGTCCATGCCGCTATGATAGCTGCCGGGTATCCCGTTATAGATACGCTGCGCACCAAATAGACCAGACGTCCGGCCAGCCACTGGGCGAATGAATTGTTGCCGCCAGCCATTACCGAGCGTGGTTTTGGCCCGCGCTGCATGTATGCGATCGAGCTCCGCGCCGCGTCTTGCTTCAAACTCTGCGGTTGTTTTTGCGCCGCCCGTCGGGTTGGCAGCTACATTTTCAATCCGCCAGTTGCCCGGTGTTACCGCCAAAGTGCGCTCGAACGTTCGACCATCGGCGAATGTCGCGGTCAGGATCGCGCTGTTTTCGGCATCGCGGTCAAACCCCATCAGGAAAAAGCCGTCGGCTGTCAGCGGCAGCGCAACGCCGTTAAGCGTGACGGACGCTGCGCCGCGCGGTGCACGCGCGATGACCAAGCCGCCCTGTACCGCTGGCATAGACACCGAAAAGTCCGCAGGGACAGCTGGCTGTTGCGTGTTTGCTGGCGGTGCAGTCGCGGCGCTTAATGGCTGCGCGGAGATTCCCGCGAGCGCGGTTAAGATAATCCAGCCGGAATGCTGCAATCCATTAACCCTTTTTCATCGTCGCGCGAACGGATGCATCCGCGCT
>CAZCXQ010000028.1:538-15821 GCA_964502655.1 uncultured Sphingorhabdus sp. | reverse complement strand
GAATCACCCAATATCTTTTTGACCCTGATCGCGTTCATTGCGCTGATCGGGTCTTTGGTCGTTGTGCATGAAATGGGGCATTATTTCGTCGGCCGCTGGTTCGGTGTGAAGGCCGACAAATTCTCCATCGGCTTTGGCCCACAAATTTGGGGCAGGGTCGACAAACGCGGCACGCTGTGGCGCATCGGATTGTTGCCATTGGGCGGATTTGTTCAGTTTGCAGGTGACATGAACCCGTCCAGCCAAGCCGATGACAGCTGGCGACAGCTGCCCGAGGCCGAACGCAACCAGACTTTTCAATCCAAGACGCTGTGGCAGCGCGCGTTGATCGTGTTTGCTGGCCCTGCGGTGAACTTCTTGCTCGCGATATTGATCTTCATGGGCTTTCTGCTGGCATTCGGGAAGTCGGTTACACCGCCGGTATTGGATGTGGTTCAGCCCGGAAGCCCTGCTGCCGTCGCCGGTCTGATGCCAGGGGACCGCGTAGTAAAATTCAATGGACGCAGCATCGAAACCTTTGACCAGATGGCCAACGAGACCATCATGATCCCCGGTGAGCGCGTTACCATCGAAATCGAACGCAATGGTGCGCGGCTGGCAAAAGAAGCGGTCGTGGCCGAAGTGAAAGAAGTCGATCGCTTTGGTAACGAATACCGTATCGGGCGCATCGGCGTTGGCGCGAGCAAGGTTGAAACCCGCGAAGTCGGGATATTGGAGGCGCCCGGGGCCGCTGTCTTGCAAACGGGCAATGTTTTGCGTCAGCAGATGATTGGCCTTGGGCAGATTATTTCGGGCCGGCGTCCGCTTTCCGAACTTGGTGGGCCGTTGAAAATCGCAAAAGTTTCAGGCGAAGCAATGAGCCTTGGCATTTTGACATTCATAAGCCTTGCGGCGCTCATCTCGATTAACTTAGGGTTCATCAATTTGCTGCCAATTCCCATGCTCGATGGAGGACATCTTTTGCTTTACGGAATTGAGGCGATACGCAGGCGCCCCGCAACACCGCAGGTGCAGGAGTGGGCTTTTCGTGCAGGTTTTGTGATGCTAGCGGCGTTTATGCTTATGGTGACATTTAATGATCTTACGTCTTTCGGGCTTTTTGAAAGCGGCTGAAGGCATTGCATACTTGATTGCGGACGCTGCATGGGGCAGGGACGCAAAACCGTTTTAGCGGCAATAAGCCAACTCCCGGTGGGGGCCGGACATCAGATCGGATGACAATGAAAAGTAGACCTTTCGGCAACCTCAAAAGCGTTGGCATTTTTTTGATGGGCTCGACGGCCCTTGCGGCGTCTGGCACGATGACGCCTGCGTTTGCGCAAGCTACGCCACCGGCACCGGCCGCTGAGCCAGTTACGCCAGCTGCGGTCGATCAAATCAAGTCCATTACCGTTGTCGGTACACAGCGACTCGAGGCCGATACAGTCCGGTCGTACATCCGCTTGCGGACAGGACAGCCTTGGACTCAGGTTACTGCCGACCAAGCCTTGAAAGATTTATACGCGACTGAATTGTTTGCTGACGTCGCCGTGCGTAACAATTCGGGCGCGGTTGTCATTGAAGTACGCGAAAACCCCGTGGTGAACCGGATCATCCTTGAAGGCAACAAGCGTATCAAGAATGACAAGATCGAGCCCGAAATCAAGCTGGCGCCTCGCCAGATTTACTCGCGTTCGAAAGTCCGCGCAGACGTTGCGCGCATTGTCGAACTTTACAAGCGTCAGGGACGCTTTGCTGCGGTGGTCGAACCCAAGCTGGTCCAGTTGGATCAGAACCGCGTCGATATCGTCTTCGAAATCACCGAAGGCCCGAAATCAAAAGTGCAGCAGATCAACATCATCGGCAACGAAAAGTTCTCCGATGGTGAACTGCGTGGCGAAATGGTCACGAAGCAATCACGTTTTTACCGCTTCTTCAGCTCAGGCACCAGCTATGACCCTGACCGTTTGGCATTTGACCAACAAAAGCTGCGCCAATTTTATCTGACGCAAGGCTATGCCGATTTCCGCGTGGTATCCGCTATTGCGGAACTGACGCCCGATAAGCAGGATTTCATCATCACTTATGTGGTGGAAGAAGGCGACCGCTACAAATTCGGCGATGTGAAGGTTGAAAGCCAAATCCGCGATTTCGATTCGGCGCGGCTTACAACGACATTGCGCATGAAAAAGGGCGATTGGTACGACGCCAAGATGGTCGAAGATACCGTCGAAAGCCTGTCGGAAACCGCGGGTCTATTCGGTTATGCGTTTGCCGACGTGAACCCTGATTTTCAGCGCGACAAAGAAACGCTGACGATGGGTATCACGTTCAACGTGGCGGAATCGCCGCGGGTGTTCGTTGAGCGTATCGACATTAACGGCAACACGCTGACTCAAGACAAGGTGGTTCGCCGTGAGTTTCGTTTGAACGAAGGTGATGCGTTTAACAGCATTCAGGTGAAGCGCACCGCAGAACGCATCAAGTCACTTGGATATTTCCAAGAAGAGCTTGAAGTCGAGCAAACACAAGGCAGCGCGCCTGATCGCATCGTGCTGACGTCCAATGTCGAGGAAAAGGCAACCGGCGAATTGTCGCTTTCGGCTGGGTTCTCGTCGATCGAAAACTTCATTTTCCAAGGTTCCATAAGGCAGCGGAACTTCCGCGGTCTTGGTCAGGAATTGCGCACGAATATCTCTTATTCATCCTATTCGAAATCCGCTGAAATCGGGTTTACCGAACCATATCTGTTCGACCGTTCGATTGCGGTATCAGGTGATATCTTCCGTCGCGATTTGAACAGTTTCAACTTTTTCAACAATCAACGCAACACGACCTATCAGCAGGCAACCACCGGGTTCCAGCTGCGCGTTGGTGTGCCGGTGAACGAATATATCTATTTCCAGACACGCTATGGCTTGAGCCAGGATGATATTTCGTTGGATGAGAACACGTTTTTCACTGACCCCGATGGCACAGGTCCGCTACCTGCATCTTGCGACCCAATCGTCGCGGGTCGCTTCTTATGCGATGCCATTGGTAAGCGGTTGACATCATCGCTAGGTTACACCTTGCTATATGATGATCGCGATAACCGCTTGCGCCCAACACGCGGCCAGAGCGCTGGTATCAGTCAGGATTTTGCGGGACTTGGCGGCAGCGTCAAATATGTAAAGACACGCATTAACGCCGACAAATATTGGAAACCATTTGGGAACTTCGTGCTCGGTCTCTCGTTGGAGGGTGGGTATATCCACCCGCTCGAAAGCCGCGGCCTTGAGTCATTGGGTATTGATGACGTCCGTTTGACCGATCGCTTCTACCTCGGCGAGCCACAGATGCGCGGGTTTGATATTCGTGGCATCGGTCCACGGGTACAGCGCGTGTTCTTTCAGGGGGACATCGTCAACGGCGTAGCCGTGAATACGCCATTGACCGATCGGAACCAGATTCAGGACGATGCCATCGGCGGTCGGTTCTATTATATGGGTCGTGCGGAGCTTCAGATTCCGCTGGGCAGTGGCGCCAAGGAATTGGGTCTGCGCCCATCTGTGTTCCTCGATGTTGGTTCGGTTTTTGACGTGACCCGTCCTGTATTGCAGACGGTTCCGCAACGCGAAATATTGTCTGATGGAACGCAAGGTGCGCCGCTATATTATTTTGTCGACTACATGGGGACATTGCAGACGTCGACTACAGCCACCAATGATGATGGATCGGCACGCATAGCGGCGTTGCGTTTCGAAGAGCGGTTCTTTGGCGATACATGGAAACCGCGTATGTCGGTTGGTTTTGGCGTAAACTGGAACTCACCCTTTGGTCCGTTCCGGATTGATATTGCCCGTGCGCTGCTAAAACAGCCCGGCGACGACACCAAATTATTTACATTTAACGTAGGGACTCAATTCTAATGAAAATTCGTAACACCGCCATCGTGGCAGCTCTTTTGTCTGCAACAGCCATTGCTGTTCCTGCAACGGCTCAGGTATCCGGCATTGCAACCGCCGAAACAGCGGTCGCTATTGCCCGTTCGAAGGCGCTCGGCACTGCGTATCAGCAGATCGGCGCACAATACGCATCCGTCGTTCAGCAGATGCAGGCGAAGCGCCAGGAAATCAACAGCATGAATGTGCAGCTCGATACCAATAAGGATAAAGAGCTGACGCAAGCTGAGCTCGACGTTGCAATTAAAGCGAAAAACCCTTTGCTGGCGCAGATTGATGCCAAGCAAAAGGAAATCAATACGCTTCAAGAACCGATTATCTTGGCGCAGCTTTATGCTGTTGAGCAGATCGCTTTGAAGTATGACGCAGCGCAGCAGGCGGTTATTGCTGCAAAGAAAATCAACGTCATTTTGTCACCGGACGCATTTGTTTGGGCACCTGAAGCCGTTGACGTAACGCCTGCGATTACTGCTGAATTGGATAAGACGATTCCAGCAGCAGCGATCACACCACCTGCTGGCTGGCGTCCATCGCGTCCGGTTGGCGCATTGTATCAGCAAATTCAGCAGTTGATTAACAACGCTGCGCAGATGCAAGCCGCTCAGGCCGCGGCAGCTCAGCCACGCGCCGCTGCACCAGCTACCCCTGCCGCACAGCCTGAAAGCCGCTAAGCGGAATGAGCGAAGCTGATTTTAGCAACTATGACGTCCGCCGGGTTATGTCGGTGCTGCCGCACCGATACCCGATGTTGCTGGTTGACCGTGTTGAACAGCTTATCCCTGATGAGCGCATAAGCGCAATCAAGGCCGTAACGATCAATGAAGGGTTCTTTCAGGGGCATTTCCCTGGAAGGCCCATCATGCCCGGCGTGCTGATTGTCGAAGCACTGGCCCAAGCGGCTGGCGTTTTGGCAATGGAGAGCCTTGGGTTGATAGGTTCGGGTAAGCTCGTATATTTCATGTCCATCGACAATGCGAAGTTCCGTGCGCCCGTTGAGCCGGGTTGCTTGCTGCATCTAAATGTCGAATTTGTGCAAAAGCGTCCGCGTGTCTGCAAATTCGCCGGTCGTGCGATGATTGGTGATCAGGTCGCGGCGGAAGCGGAATTTATGGCCATGATCGCCGATCCGCCCGCTTGATGATATTCGCGGATAATTGAATCTTGCTATAACGTGCGTCCACCGCTATGCGCGGCGCTTCCGAATTTAGGGCGTCCGGTCGGAAACCGGTTGCTGAACAAAGGAATTATGTATGAAACCCGACATTCACCCCGATTATCACATGATCAAGGTGCAGATGACCGATGGTACCGTCTTCGAAACACGCTCCACCTGGGGCAAGGAAGGCGACACGTTGGCTCTGGATATTGACCCAACTTCGCACCCTGCATGGACCGGTGGTTCGGGCCGTATGCTCGACACAGGCGGCCGCGTTGCGCAGTTTAACAAGCGCTTTGGTGGCCTTAGCCTCAAGAAGTAAGATAATCAGCGTGCCGGGTTGACGCCCGGCATGTGATAATCTTAAGGCCAAAGTATAGGAACGCGCCTGCCTTAGTGGCGCTATGGCGACCGTAGCTCAGTTGGTTAGAGCGCTGGTTTGTGGTACCAGAGGTCGGGGGTTCGAGACCCCTCGGTCGCCCCATTTATTCCCCACCCGCATAATCCGAGTGACATTCGCATTGCGTAATATTATTACGTGGATGTGTAATTTGATTCCGACTGTCGTTGGATTAAATTCGTCCGTATTTGGGAGTGACGAGATGCCCGCTATTTGGGATTTGCCAGATTTTGACTCGCATGAATCGGTCCATGTGTTCGATGACCGTGCGACAGGGCTCAAGGCCGTTATTGCCGTGCACTCTACCCATTTGGGGCCCGCAGCGGGTGGAACGCGTTTCTGGCATTATGCCGACTCCCAGGCTGCGATCACCGACGCGCTCCGTTTATCGCGCGGCATGAGCTATAAAAACGCAATGGCAGGGCTTTCGGCCGGTGGCGGTAAAGCCGTCATTTTGGCGAATCCGCAGCGGGCAAAGCCGCCAGAATTGCTTGAGGCATTTGCACGCGCGGTCGACTCGCTCGGCGGCAAATATATCACGGCGCAGGATGTGGGCATTTCCGAAGCGGACATGGTCGCCGTTTCCAAAGTTACCCCGCATGTTGCCGGACTTCCGGACCAAGGTGGTGATCCGGGTCCATATACAGCGCGTGGCGTGTTTCTAGGCGTCAAGGCAGCGGTCAAGCATGCGCTTGGCACCGATGACCTTCATGGCGTCCATGTGGCCATTCAGGGCGTCGGCAGCGTCGGTGGCGGGCTCGCGCGTTATCTGGCGGCAGAGGGCGCCAAGCTGACCCTCGCAGATGTTGACGCGCAGCGCGCTGCAGATCTTGCGCGGGAACTGGGTGGGCAAAGTGTTGCTGCGGATGCCATTATGACGGTGGAAGCCGATGTGTTTAGCCCATGCGCGCTTGGTGCCGTGTTGACCGAATCCAGTGTAGCAGCGCTCAAAGTGCGCGCCGTTGCCGGTGGTGCAAACAACCAGCTGGCAACCGGCCCTGAAGGTCGGATGCTCGCCGACCGCGGTATTTTATATGCGCCGGATTATGTCATTAACGCAGGCGGTATTATCAATGTGCTGCGCCATATCGAAAATGCTGACGATGCTGAGATTAACCGGCGTATTGATGCCATTGCAGGCCGATTGGCGGCAATCTGGAATGAAAGCGATTCGACCGGCAAGACACCGGCGGAAGTCGCCGACAATATGGCACAAAAGCTTATTGGCCGCTGATGCCGAATCCATTGGCGTAACGCTTTGGCGGTGCTAGATGCGTCGCCGACTTATGCATCGTTTCGCCAATCCTGCTCGCTTTTTGCGTATTGCAAAGCCACTCACGCCTTGGCTGATGTGGCTGGGCATTGCTTTGACCCTTGGTGCGTGCCTGTGGGGTGTGTTCTTCACGCCGACTGAGCGCCTTATGGGCGACACGGTAAAGATTATATTCGTTCATGTGCCTGCCGCTTGGTTGGGTATGGGCGGATGGACTGGCATTGCGATTGCGAGCATCGTTCAGTTGGTCTGGCGTCATCCGCTTGCTGGCGTGTCCGCGCGCGCGATTGCGGTCCCCGGCGCGACCTTTGCGGCAATTTGCCTGATCACTGGGTCGATCTGGGGCAGGCCAACATGGGGCACATGGTGGGTGTGGGATGGCCGGCTGACATCGATGTTGGTGCTGTTTTTCCTCTATCTTGGATATATCGCGCTTTCTAACGCGTCGAGCGAGAAGGGCGATACAAGCCGCGTTGCCGCCGTTTTCGGTATCATCGGTGCCGTCAACATTCCGATCATTAACCGATCTGTCATCTGGTGGGAAAGCCAGCACCAAAAGGCGAGCATCACCTTGGGCGGCTCTTCCATCGATCAGGCCTATCTTGTGCCGCTTTTTGTGTCTGTTGCGGGCTTCAGCCTGTTGTTCGGCGCGTTGGTTTTGATGCGGATGCGCACGGCGCTGGCTGAAATGCGGATTGAGGCGCGTATGCGCCGGATGGCGGACTATTGATGCCGCACGCACCGTTCATCATTGCATCGTTTGTTGTCACGGGCGTTGGCATCAGCTGGCTTGTGATCTCCAGCTATCTTGCCATGCGTCGCGCAGAGGCATCGGCAGATGAATTGAGGCAACAGCCATGAAACCCAAGCATCAACGTCTGCTGCTTGCCGTGATTGCGGTTTTCGCCTTGATAGGCGCTGGCCTGATCGCAGCGGCGGCTTTGCGCGAAGAAGCGTCGTATTTTTACACGCCCACCACCTTGGCCAATGCCAATGTTGCGCCCGGTAAGGCCATCCGGCTTGGCGGAATGGTGCAAAAGGGCTCAATCTTCCGCGCGCCCGATGGCGTTTCCATTACCTTTACGGTGCAGGACAAAGATAAAACGCAAAAGGTCGCCTATCGCGGTATTACACCCGATCTGTTCGTTGAAGGATCCGGTGTCGTTGCAGACGGCCGGCTTGGTCCCGACGGCATCTTTGTCGCGGACAGCCTGTTGGCGAAGCATGACGAAAATTATGTGCCCAAAGAACTGGCGGATATCGACATGAATTCCGCGGAACACACAAAGGACACGCTTTCAAAATGAAGGCTTTGACATAATGGCAGAGGCAGGACTTGCCGCATTGTGGCTGGCCGCCGCAATGGCGCTGCTTCAACTTGTGGGCGGCATGACATTATTGCGCGGCGGTGCAGGGCAGCTTGTGCCGCTCATCAAGCCTGCGGCTTATGTCCAAGGTGCCTTATGCGCCTTTGCGTTTCTTGCGCTGATGTGGCTGTTTTACGTCACCGACTTGTCGGTGTTGCTGGTCGCCAGCAATAGCCACATTGATAAACCCCTGATTTTTAAGCTTGCGGGCACATGGGGCAACCATGAAGGTTCCATGCTGCTGTGGGTATCGGTTTTGTCGGTGTCCGGCGCTGCGATTGCGCTGCTGGAAAAGCGGATTGAATCCAAAACGCTCAATGCCACGCTGGCGGTGCAGGCATTCATTGCCCTTGGTTTTTTTGCGTTCCTTTTGTTTGCATCTAACCCGTTTGAGCGCCTCGTCCCTGCGCCTGTTGAAGGGAATGGACTGAATCCATTGCTTCAGGATGTCGGCCTCGCGTTCCATCCGCCAACTTTATATTTCGGTTATGTAGGGCTTTCGATCGCCTTTTCCTTTGCCGTGGGCGCACTGCTGACCAATCAGGTTGGGCCAGCCTTTGCACGGGCGATGCGGCCTTGGGTGTTGGCGGCGTGGATATTCCTGACCATCGGCATCACCGCGGGTAGCTATTGGGCCTATTATGAGCTTGGCTGGGGTGGCTGGTGGTTCTGGGACCCCGTTGAAAACGCATCGCTGCTGCCATGGCTTGCGGCCACAGCGCTTTTGCATTCGGTCAGCGTCCTTGCGACCCGAAACGCTTTGCGCGCATGGACGATCATGCTGGCGCTCGTTGCATTTGCTATGTCGATGGCTGGCACATTCTTGGTGCGGTCGGGTATCTTGACCAGTGTCCACGCATTTGCGGTCGATCCGGAGCGCGGGGCGTTCATTCTTGCTTTGATGTTGCTGTACACCAGCCTTGCGTTTGTGATTTTTGCTTTGCGCATTGGTTCGGTCAAGCAAGGCGAGCCGTTTCAGCTCATCAGCCGCGAAGGCGGCATTGTGGCGAACAATATTTTCCTCAGCGTTATCCTTGCCGTTGTGCTCATCGGCACGCTGTACCCGTTGGCCGCCGAAGCGATGGGCGACAAGATTTCGGTTGGCCCACCCTATTTTAACAAGGCAACGGTTCCAATCGCTGTGCTGTTGATGCTTGCCCTTTTGATTGGCCCGATGCTGCGCTGGCGTCGTGATGATCTCAAGCGGTTGAAATATTGGCTTATCGGGGCGGCTGCAATATTGCTGTGGAGCGGCATCGCTGTGTGGAAATTCGCGCCGGACGTTGGGCTGTTCCCATTGCTTGGGATTGCCTTGTCATTAGCACTGGCTGTCGCCGCGTGGCTGCCATTACGCGGCCGCAAATTGCTGCGCACGCCATTACCTATATTCGGCATGGTCATCGCGCATTTCGGCATTGCCATCAGCGTTTTCGGCATGGCGGCAGAGTCCGGATTTTCATCAGAAACATTGACCGCGCTTGCCCCGGGTGAAAGCGCGCAAGTCGCTGGCTGGCAAGTGAAGCTCGACGACGTCAATCCTGTTGTCGGGGACAATTGGGTCGCAGTTGAGGGCCAGATGCATGCGGTAAAAAATGGCAATGCGTTCGTGCTTCGTCCGCAATCACGGCAGTTTTTTAAGCCCGAAATGCAAACGAGTGAGGCGGCATTGCTGACCCGTTGGAATGGACAACTTTATGCCGTCATTGCGCAGCCGGACCAAGAGGGCGATGGCCGCTGGCAAGTGCGCTTGTGGTGGAAACCCTTTGTGTCGTTTATCTGGTATGGCGGACTGCTGATCGCGGTCGGTGGCATCATTGCGCTGCTTGGCCGCATGTTCCGGCGCGCGAAAAAGCCTGCTAAAAACAAGTGGCAGACGGCATGAACCGGCCCTGGCTTCGGTGGATCCCGCTTGCGGTGGTCGCTTTTATCGGTGGTCTGGCCATTTACGGCCTGGCTGTGCCGAAAGACGAACAGGTGCATTCGGCGATGATTGGCCAAAAGCTGCCTGCATTTTCATTGCCTGCGGCAACGGCGGGAGTCGAAGGCTTGGCCAGCGGCGATATGGCCGACGGAAAGCCCCGTTTGCTCAACATTTTTGCCAGCTGGTGCCTGCCGTGCAAGGCGGAAGCGCCGTATCTTGAAGCGTTGAAAAAGGCAGGTATCGAAATTGACGCCATCGCCATTCGCGACAGACCCGAGGACGTTGCGGCATTCTTAAGCGAATTCGGCAACCCGTTCCGGCGGATTGGGTCGGACAGCGAAATGGCTGTTCAGCTTAAGCTTGGATCGTCTGGGGTTCCGGAAACTTATGTCATCGGCGGTGACGGCACGATATTGTATCAGCATATCGGCGATATCCGGGCCGAACATGTCCCGATGCTGATCGAAAAAGTGAACGCTGCGAAATGAAACAGCTGGCGCTCGTATGCCTGATGCTTGCAACGCCCGTGTTCGCGCAAGGCAGCGGCCCCACGCCCGCATTGGCGAACCGTCAGCTGCCTGATCCCGCACAGGAAGCGGAGGCGACCAAGTTGATGCACAGCTTGCGCTGCATTCAATGCCAGGGGCAATCGATCGCCGATAGTGACGCGCACATGGCGGGTACGATGCGCGCGGAGGTGCGGCAACAAATTGCAGCAGGACAAAAGCCCGAGGCCATTCGTGGCTGGATGATCGCGCGCTACGGTGAATGGGTCAGCTTCGAACCTGATATGAAGGGGGCAGGGCTGTTGCTTTGGCTAACGCCCTTATTGGTCCTGATCGCTGGCATATGGTTGGCGCGCGGACTATTTCGGAGGGGCGCATGAACGGTTGGTTTGCACTTGGCATTTTGGCCATCATTAGCTTGGCCGTGCTCGTCTGGAATGTCCGATCGTCGAGAGGTTTGTGGCAGATTGCCGCGGCTGTCGTGCTATTGGGCATGACCGGATATGCGCTTCAGGGACGGCCCACGACACCGTCGTCACCTGCCAAGCCACTGGCGGCAAGCGAAGGCGCCGCGATCGAGCTTGTCGACATACGGGCTGATATGGACCAAAGCTTTGGCAGCGCAAAACGCTGGCTTGTTACCGCGGACTCATTTGCCAAGCAGGGCGATTACACGCTGTCGGCATCCTATATTCAAGCGGGGTTGCGCAAAGACCCGAACAACCCTGATTTGTGGTCCGCATTGGGTTTGCAACTGATGCTCGCAAGCGAGGGCCAAATGTCGCCACCGGCGCAATTGGCATTTGATAAGGCGCGGGCAATCCGGCCCACTTATCCTGCGCCATATTATTTTGCAGGGCTTGCGCGGCTCTTTGCCGGTGACCTCGACGGGGCCATTTTGCTCTGGGAAAAGACCATGTCACTGGCGACGCCGCAAGCCAAGTGGAAGGCACGGATTGAGTCGCAACTGCAAGCGGCGAAGGCATTGCAGGCGCAGGCCGCTAATGCCCAAGCGGCTAATGCAGATAAGTAACTGATATAAATTGTTTTTGCTGCCAATAACGGGCGTTATTGCTTTGTTGTGATGGGTTGGTGGCCATGCTAATGCGCGCGTCCTGACTGCTTCTAGGGGCAATCGGGGGAAACGCCGGGGAAACGAAATGGTTGGACCGCAAGCCGCAGACGATTTTGGTCATAGCGAGCAAGATCATCATGCAAGTCATGCCCCAAAGGGGTCTTTGCTAGCGCTGTGCGTTGGCACAGTTGGCGTCGTATTCGGCGACATCGGGACGAGCCCGATCTATGCTTTCCGCGAAACATTCGCTGGCCATCATCCTATCACGCCAGATCCAACGCATATCAATGGCGTTCTGAGCCTCGTATTCTGGTCGATGATGATCGTTGTGACGTTCAAATATGTCTTCACGATCATGAAGGCGGACAACAAGGGCGAGGGCGGAAGTCTTGCCCTTCTCGCGCTGATTAACCGGCAGACTGCAGGCGCGAAATGGACCGCGCCGTTCGTGATGCTGGGCGTTTTTGCAACTGCATTATTCTATGGCGATTCCATGATTACGCCGGCGATGTCGATCCTGTCCGCGGCGGAAGGTCTGAAATATGTCAGCCAAGGCTTTAGCGCGTGGATCCTGCCCATATCGATCGTGATTATCGGTGGACTGTTTGCGTTCCAATCGCGTGGTACCGCCAAAGTTGGCGCATGGTTCGGGCCGATCATGCTGGTCTATTTCGCAACGCTGGCGGGCCTTGGCATTATGCATCTTACAAAGATGCCGCTGATCATTCTCGATGTTCTTAATCCGCTAAATGCGCTTTATTTTTTCTACGCCGATGGCTTCCGAGCATTTGTGGCGATGGGCACTGTGGTGCTTGCCGTTACCGGCGCCGAAGCGCTCTACGCCGATATGGGGCATTTTGGACGGCGCCCAATCAAGTTCAGTTGGCTGTTCTTTGTTCTGCCGGCGTTGATGCTGAACTATATGGGGCAGGGGGCAATGATCCTGTCGATGACGCCTGAGGAAGCCCAGCTGGCCATTCGGGACCCGTTCTTCCTGATGGTGCCGGACATCATTAGCACGCCCGTTATCATATTGACGATCTTGGCCGCGATTATCGCCAGCCAAGCCGTTATTTCGGGTGCTTTCTCGCTGACCCAGCAAGCCATTCAATTGGGCTTCATGCCGCGCTTGAGCATTTTGCACACCAGCGAAAAAGCCGCTGGCCAGATTTACATTCCGGCAATCAACTGGGGGCTGGCGGTGATGGTCCTCTTGCTGGTGTTGTTCTTCCAGTCTTCGTCAAACCTTGCCGCTGCTTATGGCATCGCGGTTACGGGTGCGATGTTTATTGATACCTGCCTGATCGCGGTCGTGCTGTTGTCGCTGTGGAAATGGCCAAAGTGGAAAGCCATTCCGATCTTGGCGTTGTTCTTCATCGTCGACTTTGCCTATTTCGGCGCAAACCTGCTCAAGGTGCCTTCGGGTGGCTGGGTGCCGCTGCTGATTGGTTTGGTGATCTTCACCTTGCTGACGACATGGTCACGTGGCCGCGCGCTGATGCGCGAGCGTATGGCCGAAAGCACCATGCCGATGGAAATCTTCATCAAATCGGCTGCAAACAGCGCCACGCGGGTTCCGGGCACGGCAATCTTCATGGCGTCGGCCGCGAGCGGCGTTCCTTCGGCGTTGCTGCATAATATCAAGCACAACCGCATATTGCATGAACGCGTCATCATTCTCACGGTGCAAATTGAGGATGTCCCCTTTGTCGAAACCGGCGAACGGATCATCTGCAAAGACCTTGGTGAAGGTTTCTATCGCGTCAAAATGCGCTTTGGCTTTTTGGAAGAGACCAATGTCCCTGCGACGCTCGATATGGTCGATTTGTGCGGTCCAAAGTTCGACATGATGCACACCAGCTTCTTCCTGTCGCGGCAGACGCTGATTGCTTCGAAGATTCCCGGCATGGCGATTTGGCGCGAAAAGATTTTTGCATGGATGTTACGCAATGCGGCAAACGCCATGGAGTTCTTTAAGCTGCCCAGCAACCGGGTGGTCGAACTGGGAAGCCAAGTCGAAATTTAATGCGCTACGCCGCGTTGACCATGTGTTGTCGCAAAATCGCTTGAACCTTTTTGTTTCGACCAATACGAACAAAAAAGGAACTTCGATTGGACGATCCTATGTCGGTTATGTCATTGCTTTCGGCGGCTAGCTGCGCCGATTTGAAGGAAATTTGGCAATCCGTCGATTTCGACCGGCTTGGCATCACCTTTGGTGACGGCAATAACATAGCAGGCACATCGGGCAGTCTGCTATGTAGCGGTGTTTCTTTTACCTATGCGTTACAGTCGTGCCCTGCGCCAGCGGCAACGCACCACATTTTTTGCAATGCTGATTTGTCGGATATTCAGTCTGCGGTCCACATCGATTTGGGCCCAGCAGTCGCATCTGGCCGCGTTGTTCCGGCAATAGTGAAGGCTATGCTGGAGCTTGGCGACGTTCTGGGCCGCAACTTGGGTATCAAGGCCGTGTTTTGGTCTCCGGCGGCGGTTGTTTCCGGATATGATTATTACGCGGAGGCTGTGGCGCAATATGCCCAAGGTGCGGCTTTTCCGGCATTGCTGTGCGTTGGCTTTGACATGTCGACGATCGGTACTGTGCAAACAACAGGGTTGGCGTGGTTATGCGATCAGGAACTTAGCTTCACGCATCCGCAGCTGCCTGCGCATGAAGCCATGCGCTATGTTGTGCGCCTGGTGCACGACCTTGCCACGCAAGGGGCATATGATCGCGCCCTTGATCTGCCGGGCTTGCATGCCGATGAAGTTGTTGTCGTGACGCCCAGCCCCGATCAGGGCCAAGTCAATGCATGCTTAGTTAACCGTAACGAGGCCATAAAATCCGTCCAATAACAGATGAGTCGCGCAATTTGGGCCCGCGGCTATGGTCGGCGGAGGCAAGATGCGCACTTTTCCCAGACTCGCACGCGCGGCGGCTCCGTTGCATCACCAATCGCATCATATCATTCCGGTAGGCGTCTTTGCCGGTCGGGCATTTGCCGCGCACTTTGACGCTCTGTCGTTGCACGGATTTGACGCCCGTCAGTTTGAACACAATGGTGTGTTTTTGCCAGCGACGGAAGGGGCGGCCATATGTTCGGGCCTGCCACTGCATCGGGGGCCGCACCGCCGGTATAATGAACTTGTGGCATACCGCGTCGATGCCATTTTTCGGGACTTCGACCGCGCCGCTTGCCAATCGCGCGCGCGATTTGAGGCCGTTCAGCGTATCGATTTGTTGACGTCCGCATTACGGGCGGTGTTGCGGCGCACGTCACCACGGATGTCACTAAACCAGCGTGACCCCTTCCGCAGCAGCGCATGCTTCCACGATCTCGATAGCGCGTGTGATGCCATTTGGCTGGCAACTAAATGAATGCCTATAAATTTTATACTGGACGAATGTTGCTTTGAATGGCTATCGCCGCAACATAATGTCTTTGCACAATGCGACCTTGCTTCTTCTACGACTTACACGCCCTTAGGCGTGCGCTTGATGTCGGCATCGTTCGGCAGGCCGCCTAAGGGCTTCATGAAACCCCGCCAAGTCTTATAGCCCATATGATGGGCGCAATAGCGAAGTTGCAAAGAACATGATGTTATCCGATCCATCTCGTAAATACCGCGCATTCCCACAAGTTGATCTGCCCGATCGTCAG
>CAZCXQ010000028.1:0-528 GCA_964502655.1 uncultured Sphingorhabdus sp. | reverse complement strand
GCTCCGCCGCGTTGGCTGTCGACCGACTTGCGCGATGGCAATCAGGCGCTGATCGACCCGATGGGCGCCGAGAAAAAGCGCCGCTTTTTTGATCTTCTCCTGAAAGTCGGCGTGAAGGAAATCGAAGTTGGTTTTCCAAGCTCCGGTGCGACGGATTTCGATTTTATCCGTGGTTTGGTCGATAGCGGAAGCATCCCCGACGATGTAACGATCCAGAGCCTGACGCAGTCGCGGCGCGACCTTATTGAGAAAACGTTTGAAAGCATGGCGGGCGCACCGCGTGCGATCGTGCATCTGTACAATGCCGTCAGCCCCGCTTGGCGCGACATTGTCTTCAACCTCGACAAAGCGGGCGTGAAGGCCATCGCGGTTGAAGGCGCGCATATGTTGATGGAGCAAGCCGCGCGGTTCCCCGAAACCGACTGGCATTTTGAATATAGCCCCGAAACCTTCTCGACCGCCGAGCTCGAATTCAGCCTTGAGGTGAGCGAGGCTGTGATGGAGGTTTTGAAACCGACCGCTGCCAAG
>CAZCXQ010000027.1:0-16044 GCA_964502655.1 uncultured Sphingorhabdus sp. | reverse complement strand
GCTTCTTCCCCGACAATGCGGTCGAATATTTCGTCAGCTACTATGACTATTACCAGCCCGAAGCCTATGTCCCGCGCAGCGACACCTATATTGAGAAAGAATCGAGCGTAAACGAAGCCATTGACCGCATGCGGCATTCGGCGACGCGGTCGTTGCTTGAGCGTGATGATGTTATCATCGTTGCGTCCGTATCGTGTATTTACGGTATCGGTTCGGTGGAAACCTATTCGGCGATGATATTCGACCTGAAAGCAGGCGAAAGCGTTGATCAGCGCGAATTGATCCGCAAGCTGGTCGCGTTACAATATAAGCGCAACGACACCGGCTTTGCCCGCGGCAATTTCCGTGTGCGGGGCGACAATCTGGAAATCTTCCCGTCGCATTATGAAGACATGGCATGGCGCGTCAGTTTCTTTGGTGACGAGATTGAGGAAATCGCCGAGTTCGATCCGCTGACGGGGACAACCGGTGCCAAGCTGAAAAATGTGCGCGTATACGCGAACAGCCATTATGTGACGCCCGGCCCGACGATGAAGCAGGCGAGCGAAGCCATTCGGTTCGAACTGACAGAGCGATTGAAAGAACTGGTGTCCGAAGGCAAATTGCTGGAAGCGCAGCGGCTTGAGGAACGGACGAATTTCGATCTGGAAATGATCGCGGCGACCGGCAGTTGCGCGGGCATCGAAAATTACTCGCGCTTTTTGACGGGCCGCCTGCCGGGTGAACCGCCCCCCACTTTGTTTGAATATCTGCCGGAAAATGCGTTGCTGTTTGTCGACGAAAGCCACCAGACGGTGCCGCAAATCGGCGCGATGGCCAAGGGTGACCATCGGCGCAAGCTGACGCTCGCCGAATATGGTTTCCGCCTGCCGTCCTGCATCGACAACCGGCCGCTGCGTTTCAACGAATGGGACATTATGCGCCCGCAAACGATATGCGTTTCTGCAACACCCGGCGGCTGGGAAATGGAACAATCGGGCGGCGTATTTGCCGAACAGGTTATCCGGCCCACCGGGCTTATCGACCCGCCTGTCGAGATTAAACCCGTTGAGGATCAGGTGCAGGATTGCATCAACGAATGCCGCAAGACGGCAGAGGCAGGTTTCCGGACATTGGTCACCACGCTGACCAAGCGCATGGCCGAAGACCTGACCGAATTCATGCATGAGGCAGGCTTGCGCGTGCGCTATATGCACAGCGATGTGGAGACGTTGGAGCGCATCGAACTGATCCGTGACTTACGGCGCGGCGTGTATGACGTGCTTGTCGGCATCAACCTGCTGCGCGAGGGTCTGGATATTCCCGAATGCGGGCTCGTCGCGATCTTGGATGCGGACAAGGAAGGTTTCCTACGCAGCGAAACGTCGCTCATTCAAACCATTGGCCGGGCCGCACGTAACGTTGAAGGCCGCGTTATCCTATATGCCGACCGGATGACGGGCAGCATGGAGCGTGCGATTCGCGAAACCGACCGCCGCCGCGAAAAACAACATGCCTATAATATCGAACATGGCATCACGCCCGCGACCATCAAGCGCGATATCCACGATATTGTTGCCGATACCGCCAGCCGCGATTCGGTGCTGGTCGAAATTGACGCCGACGGCGCCAATAACCTCGTTGGCCATAATCTGCGGGCCTATATCGACGACCTGGAAAAGAAGATGCGCGCCGCCGCTGCGGATCTTGAGTTTGAAGAGGCTGGGCGTCTGCGCGATGAGATTCGTTCGTTGGAAGCCACCGAACTTGGCCTGCCGCACCAGCAACATGTCGCCGCCCCGCGCGGCAGATCGACCGAAGGTCAGCCCGGCACACGCAAAATGCGGTACGGAAAAACGCAACGGAAATTCGGCAAATAAGCCTTAGCTTTTACGTTTTCAGTTGAAGAGCCGAATGAGCGCCGAAATGCCGGCAAGGCCAAGGATGCCAGCGACAAAACTGCGCCACAACGAAGGCGGGACTTTGCCAAAAGATTTCGCGCCAAGCCAGTTGCCCGCCAGCACAGACGGAAACAGCAACAGCGAGAGCCACAATAAGCGCGCGTCGGCCAAGCCCAAGGCAAAGGCCGAAATAGTGCCCGCAATGGCGGTGGCGAAAAACACGAGCATCATCGACGCGCGCGCTTCCTTGGGCGGAATTGGCTGGCGCAGGTAGAATGGCACAACAGGCGGGCCGGGCATGGCGGCAAAGCCGGTTAGGATGCCCGATGCAATCCCGGTCGCAGCGGTCTCCTTTGGTCCCGGGCGCAGTTCGCCGCGTTGTGGCAGCAGGACGAGCGCGAACGCACCAATGGCAATGGCCGCAATCATCAACCGCGCAACATCAGGCGTCGTCACCTTCAGCAACAATATGCCAAGCGGTGTCGCCAGCATGGCAAAGGCGGCAATCATCAACGCGCTTTGCCGATGCGCATCGGCAAATATAACCTTTAGTCCAACGGGTCCAATCAGCACCTGCAGCAATATGCCAATGACGACCGCTTCGCCGGGTGTAACAATCATCCCGAACAACGGCACCAAAATGATCGCCATGCCAAAGCCCGTCAGCCCACGGATATACGCAGCGCCAAACGTCATTGCAGACAATAGCAGCAATTGCGCGGTGGCAAGGCCAGTTAGGTCGTGAATGTTCAGTGCCCCATTGCCGCATGGTCAGCGGCAGGTTCTTGGCATGCCGCCAACAGAAAATCAGCGCTGCGCATTAAGGGAACCGTCTTCATCACAATCGCCTTGTCTGACCGAAATTTGGTTTAACGAATATCGGGTGGGGTTGCTTCATGCGACAGCATCGCGATGGCTTCATCCAGCGTCATGATGCGCTGGCCATCGGAACCAAGGCTGCGGATGGCGCCCTTGCCCGCTTCTGCCTCACGCATGCCAACGCCGAGGAGATGCGGTACCTTGGCAACGCTGTGTTCGCGCACCTTGTAATTGATTTTCTCATTACGCGTGTCGGACTCAACCCGAATGCCGGCCGCTTTCAGCTTGGCCGTAACATCATGCGCATAGCCGTCTGCTTCCGACGTAATGGTGGCAACGACCGCCTGCACAGGCGCCAACCACACAGGGAAGCGACCGGCATAATGCTCAATCAATATGCCAATGAAGCGTTCATAGCTGCCAAAGATCGCCCGGTGCAGCATGACGGGGCGGTGGCGTGCGCCATCTTCACCGACATAGCTTGCGTCGAGACGTTCGGGCAGGACGCGGTCGGACTGAATCGTTCCCACCTGCCATGTGCGGCCAATGGCGTCGGTCAGATGCCATTCAAGCTTTGGCGCGTAGAATGCGCCTTCGCCGGGCAATTCTTCCCAACCAAATTCCGGCGTCGCAAGGCCCGCACGCACAACGGCGTCGCGCAGTTCATTCTCCGCCTTGTCCCAATCCGCATCCGATCCGAACCGTTGGTCCGGACGCAGCGCGAGCTTAATCGAATATGTGAAACCAAATTCTTTGTAGACGCGGTCGGCCAGCGCACAAAATGCCTGCACTTCGTCCACAATCTGGTCTTCGCGGCAGAAGATATGCGCGTCATCCTGTGTGAACTGGCGGACCCGCATCAGGCCATGCAGGGCACCATGTGGTTCATTGCGGTGGCAACAGCCATTTTCATATATGCGCAGCGGCAGGTCGCGATAAGATTTGATACCCTGGCGGAAAATCAGAACATGCGCTGGGCAGTTCATAGGCTTCAACGCCATCCAGTCGGCCTCACCCGAAATCACGGGACCCTCATCATCGACATTTGGTACTTCGTCAGGGATCACGAACATATTGGCGCGATATTTGCCCCAATGCCCCGATTGCTCCCATTGCCGCGCGTCCATGACCTGCGGCGTTTTCACTTCTTTATAGCCAGCGCCGTCGATCGCGCGGCGCATATAGGCTTCGAGCTCGCGCCAGATCAGATAGCCATTGGGATGCCAAAAGACGGAACCATGTGCCTCTTGCTGCAAATGGAACAGGTCCATGTCCTGACCCAGACGGCGATGGTCGCGCTTTGCGGCTTCTTCAAGACGCAGCAGATGCGCGTCGAGCTGCTTTTTGTTCAACCAGCCGGTGCCGTAAATACGGCTCAGCTGCGGGTTCTTCTGGTCACCGCGCCAATAGGCTCCGGCAACGCGCGTCAGCTTAAACGCCGCAGGATCAAGCTTGCCCGTCGACGCCAAATGTGGACCGCGGCACATGTCCATCCAGTCATTGCCCGACCAATAGACCGAAAGCTCTTCGCCTTCGGGCAGTTCCGCCGCCCATTCCGCCTTGAAGCTTTCGCCCGCATTTTGCCATGTCGCAATCAACGCATCACGCGCCATGACTTCGCGGCGCAGCGGCTTATCGGCGCGGATGATGTCGCGCATCTTTTCTTCAATCGCGGGCAGATCGTCCATCGTGAATGGACCACGCGAAGCGGGCGCCATCACGTCATAATAAAATCCGTCATCGGTCGACGGGCCAAATGTAATTTGCGTTCCGGGAAACAAGTCCTGCACCGCTTCGGCAAGAATATGCGCAAAGTCATGGCGGGCAAGTTCAAGCGCGTCCGCCTCATCACGGCTGGTCACCAGTGCGAGCTGCGCATCGGCCTCGAGCGGGCGCGTGATATCGCGCAATTCGCCATCCACACGCGCGGCGATTGCAGCCTTCGCAAGGCCGGGGCCAATAGCAGCGGCAATATCCGCCGGGGTAGTGCCGCGCGCGACTTCACGGGCAGTGCCATCGGGAAGGGTGATGCGGATCATCTCGGACATGGATTTACTTGCTTTCAGCTTCGTTTTGGAACCGTCCCTTTGCCAGTCCAAACGCGAAGTCGCAACCCTGCAGAATTGGCAGTCTTTGCACACCCACTGGGCTGCGACAGTGATTAAATGGAAAGGGTCCTTGACACGGCATAACCTAAAAAGTAAAGTTAGCTTGTCTTATTAAAAAGGGAACTTGACATGACCTCTTGGAACAAGCTTGCGCCCTACATGCAGCGATATACCATCCGCGTGCTGCTGTTTATGGCATCTTATATGCTGATCCTGACCAGCAGCCTCGCCTTCGCAGGCGGTGGCACCGAACATTCCCAAGCCACGCTTATTGGGCTGGCGCTCATCTCCGCACTCCCCATAATCGGTGTATTTTGGGCAATATTTCGGTTGCTGGTCGAAATCGACGATGAATATCAACGGCTTCTATTTGCGAAGCAGACGCTGCTGGCAACGGCATTCACGCTTGTAACCGTGACCGTGTGGCAATTTCTTGCCGTCTACGATGTTGTGGCGAGCGGTCCAGAATGGATGGGCGCAATTTGGTTTGCCATGCTTGGAGTAGCGGGTCCTTTTGCGCGCTGGAAAGCATGAAAAACCGCCTGAAAGTCCTGCGCGCCGAACGCGATTGGAACCAGCAAGATCTGGCCGATGCTCTGGGCGTTTCGCGTCAGTCCGTCAACGCCATTGAAACGGGCAAATACGACCCGTCATTGCCACTGGCGTTCCGGATCGCTGACCTGTTTGCCCTGCCGATCGAAGCAATTTTCCTGCGCGATTAACCCGCAGTCTTCTCGGCGCGATAGGGCACGAAATCGCCAAGGCTACAGACGCCGCCCGTCATGCCGCTGGTACGGTCCACCAAGCGGAGAATATCACCGCGGCATTTCTGGCCGCCAAATTGTTCGGAGACGACGATATCACTGTCGCGGGCAAGGCCCGGACAAGGTGACCGCAAAACATTTTTGTACACAAGGCGACCTGACACGCGGTACAGCACAATATTGTCGCTGACGCGGATCATATTGTCGGCATTGAAATCACTGATGCAAGTTAACGGTTTCCCCGCGACCTTGCCGCCGATTTCCTTCATCAAGACAGCAGATTGTTTCTCGGTCAGCGGCGGGGGCGTGCGATCGACTTGGCCGCATGCCGCCACAACCGTCAAAGACAAAACAAGGCCAGCCAGTTTGAGGATATGCATCACTCTATCTCCTGAATTCACGTCGCGACGTCATAGCCGCTGCGTGATGAACGACAGATTATCATAAAATCGCCGCCATGTGGCGTTTTTCGCCCGACGTGACGTCAACGATCCTATGGCCAAGGTCGCCATCGGGCGTGCCATCCAGCACCGCCATGGCCCGGGCGCCATTTTCCATTTCAAGGATGAGCGTGGCCGGGCCGAAACCGTCCTTGCCCGCGGACCGGACAAAGCTGAGTATACGGCCCTTGCCGTGCGGGGCGTCATCGAGCGCGATCTGTTTCGGCGCATAGCCCTTCGCAGCTTCACCCGACCAAGCAATGGCGGGCTGCGTTGCCGTGTAAATGCCGACGGCCTGTTTTGACATCACGCCGCCATTTGCAGTGACCAAAGCGGGCTTTGATCCATCTTGGCGCAGGGCATCGACCATCGCTGCGATATTATACATGCTATAGCCATTGCCGGGCCCACCGAAAAAGCTGAGGCCGCCGGTCAGCGTATAATCGCCAAGCGGACGCGCCGCGTCATGCATGGTGTCAACGGCCGCAAACACCGCGCAGGGAAAGCAGCTGTAAATATCGACGGGGCCAAGGTCACTGGCGCTAATTCCGGCCTGCCCAAGTGCCGCCGGAATGGCAAAGTCCAGCGCCGCCGACCGGTGAATGACACCGCGCTCGGCCAATGGTGGTTCAGCGGCTTCAGCCGCGCCGGCAAGCCAAACCCATTTGTCTTGCGGCACGCCCAGATCACGCGCTTTGCCTGCGCTGGTCAGGATGATCGCCCCGCCGAGATCGACCGCATCCTGCGCCACATGCCAGCGACGGTAAATATCCGTCAGCGGGTAATTGGCATTGTCGTCGCTCAGCATCGCTTCGGGCGATCGATAGCCGGGGAATTGCGCGTGGGTCCGCGCTTGGGCTTTTGCTGAAAATGCCGACCACAGCGCCGCCAATTCCTGCGCATAAGCGTCGGCGTTTAATCCCAGCTCCATCCGCCGCGCATTTTCAATCAGGCTGTACGCCAGCGGCATGGAGATAATCCCGTGCCGGATTTCCGTTCGGCTCAAAATCGGGAAACTGGAAAGGCGGTTGTCGAACGCTGTGTCCGAAGGCAAGCGCCAGTCCAAAGTCACACCCGCCTTACGCGCGCGCTTTGCGGTCCCGGTCGCTTCTGCGGCCACGAGCACCGCGACATCACAGGTCCCGCGGCGGATATCACCCGCCAGTTCGTTCAACATCGCCTGCGGGCTTTGACCGCCGACATCGGCGTAAATCAGCCGCGCCGCGCTGATGCCGCCGGCCGCCCCAAAAGCTTCGGGCGCATTGTCGGGCGACCCTGTGCCCAGGCTGACGCCGCTGTCCTCAAATGTGCGGATCGCGGCAATGGTATCAATTGCCGCTGCAACCGATGGGGCCTGGCCCGTATCGGCCAGTGCAACCTTGATAGCGGCGCCAGCCAATTCGCGCGGGCTTGGCCATTCGCCGGCCACTGTCTTTCGGCTGGCTTCGCCCACGCCAATAATGACCGGCGCGCTTGCATCAAAATTGCTCATCACTCACTCCCGATTATCTCTTAACTGCACGCTTAAATATGCTAGCAGTCGATGCAAGAGATAAGGAGAGCGCACATGGCGAAATGGCCGAAATTGACGTGGGACAAAGAACCAACCGGTCCGTTGAAGGGCATTAAGGTTGTCGACATGGCCACGGTTGTCCTTGGGCCTTATGCCACCGTGCAGTTGGCCGACCTTGGCGCGGAGGTCATTAAAATCGAAAATAGCGAGGGCAATACACCCGGCGACCTGATGCGCCATGGCGGTGATTCGCCCAGCAAGCAGCACGGCCCCATCTTCACGGCGCTCAACCGCAACAAAAAAGCCATCAACCTCAACATCAAAAAACCCGAAGATAAAGCCGTTCTCGAAGCCTTGCTCGAGGAGGCCGATGTCTTCATCCATAATGTCCGCATGGCAGGGGTCGAACGGCTGGGTTTCGGGTATGAGGCGGTCAAGGCGATCAACCCTAACATCGTCTATATCCACTGCGCCGGATTTGGAGCGGGTGGCGCTTATGGCGAGCGGCAGGCTTATGACGACCTGATTCAAGCCGCGTCCGGCTTTGCCGCCTTAAGCGAGCAGCGCGATGGTGGCCGCCCGACCTATTCACCCAGCCTTGTCGCGGATAAAGTCAGCGGTCTGTTCGCGGCCAATGCAACCATGGCGGCATTGCTTGCGCGTGCAGGCGGGCAAGGCGGACAATTTGTTCAAGTGCCCATGTTCGAATGCTTCACCTGGTTCAACATGGTCGAAAATCTGTGGGGCGAAACCTTCATCCCCGGCAACGGCCGCTTGGGCTATACGCGTTCGGTAAACCCGCGTCGGCGGCCCTACCCGACCAAGGACAGCTTCATCGCGATCGTCCCCTATAATGACCGGCAATGGGCCAAGTTTTTTGAACTGGGCGGCAGGCCTAATGTGTTCGACGACCCGCGTTTCGCGACCTATCAGGAGCGCACAAAGCACACGGGCGAGCTGTACGCGCTCATCGAAGAAGTCAGCGCGCTGCGCACCACCGCCGAATGGCTTGACCTGTTGGCCGAGCATGACATTCCCGCGATGAAATATAACCGCATGGCGGATGTCCTCACCGATCCGCATCTGGCCGACGTCGGCTTTTTCGAAGAGCTGGAGTCCCCCGATATCGGCACATATCGATCAATGAAGCACCCTGTGCATTATGCGGGAACGCCAGCGTCAAACTACGCACATCCGCCGATGCTGGATGCTGATGGTGATGAGATTAGGGCCGCGTTGGGGCTGTGATCGGTTGGCTGAGTAGTTGACCTCTAAGAATCGTCATCCTGAACTTGTTTCAGGATAACAAGCGGCGGTCGTGCGTTATCCTGAAACAAGTTCAGGATGACGAGAGCAAGCCTTATCCCACCGTTGCCCAGCCCTAAACCAGCAGCCCGCGCATAATCAGGTCGATGCTGTGCTCGCGATAGGCATCGCGCATATTTTCGTTAAAATCGTCCTGATTATAACAATGGCGCAACACCAGCCGTGACGAATAGAACCGGTCAGCCGCGCCCGTCACGGTGAAGTAGAAAAACTGCGGATCAAGCTTGCGGAATTTGCCCGCCTTTACGCCTTCGGCGATGAGCGCGTCATACACCTTTGAAATAGGCTTCAGATACAGGTCCGCGATACGGGCCGCTTCAACCGGCGCGCTGTCACGCACCATACGCATCAACAGGCGATTGAGATAAGGGAACGCATAATAAGTGTCGATGACGGCACCGATGTGGATACGCAATTTGTCTTCCGGCGGAATGTCCTTTGCCAGCAACGCGCCAAGACTGAAGACAATATTGCCCATGTCGCGATCAAGCAGCGCCAGCATCAAGCCGTTTTTGTTGCCGAAATAATATTTGACCAATGCACTGTTCAGACCTGCACGAAGCGACAGTTCCGATAGCGACAGGTCGATGGTATCGCCCTCACGCATGATCTGGCTTGCTGCTTCGATAAGTTGGTCGCGCGCTTTTGCATTATCGCCCGCTTCATTCACCAGCTTTGGTCCCGTCGTGGCCATTGGTGCCATACTCCCGTTTACGTCGGGTTACTTATAAACAGGTTCATCCCACCATGGGAAGAAGTCAGGCATATCTGCGGAAACTTTATCGGGATAAACGGGTGGCCGCTTTTCAAGGAAGCTGGATATGCCCTCCTTTGCGTCGCCTGAGCGTGCACGGCGATAGATCGCACGGCTGTCAATCTGGTGCGCGGCCATGGGATGTTCCGCAGCGGACAGCTGCCACAACATCGCCCGTGTGAGTGCAATCGACACTGGCGCGGTGTTGTCGGCGATTTCGCGTGCCAATGCCCGCGCGGCGGCCATCAAGTCTGCAGGCGCATGAATGGAACGCACTAGCCCACCCTGAAGTGCCTCCGCCGCGTTGAAAACCCGGCCCGTCATGCACCATTCCAGCGCCTGTTGCATGCCAACAAGCCGTGGCAAGAACCAGCTTGAGGCAGCCTCTGGCACAATCCCGCGCCGCGCAAAAACAAAGCCGAAGCGCGCCGTGTCACTGGCCAAGCGGAAGTCCATGGGCAGTTGCATGGTTGCGCCAATACCCACCGCAGCGCCATTGATCGCGCCAATGACAGGCTTTTTGCATTGGAAAATCCGCAGCGTTAACCGGCCACCGGAATCGCGCACACGTTCATCGGAAAGCGTTTCGACTTCGGACCGGCTCGCGAACACGTCGCCGCCACCCTCGGGTGTCAGATCGGCCCCTGCACAAAATGCACGGTCACCCGAACCCGTTACGATGACGGCGCGCACCGCATCATCCGCATCCACCAAATCAAATGCCGCACACATTTCGCGCATCATCACATTTGTAAACGCATTCATCTTTTCAGGACGATGCATCGTGATGGTCGCGATGCCGTCTGCGACATCATACAGGATTTGGGTGAACGCGGTCATGCGATCAACGCGGTGCCATACGGATGGCGCCGTCGATGCGGACGTCTTCGCCGTTGAAATAGCCGCACTCGATCATGGTCATGGCGACCTGCGCGAACTCGTGTGGATGGCCGAGGCGTTTCGGGAAAGGAACCGACGCAGCAAGCGCATCCTTTACCGCCTGAGGCGCGCCGTTCATCAATGGCGTGTTAAAGATGCCCGGTAGAATCGTGTTGACGCGAATACCTTCGCTCATCAGGTCGCGTGCGATTGGCAAGGTCATGCCGACAACGCCGCCCTTTGATGCGGAATAAGCTGCCTGACCCATCTGGCCGTCTTCAGCAGCCACTGAAGCGGTGTTGACCATCGCGCCGCGTTCGCCATCTTCCATGGGCTCCAGCGTCAACATGCCAGCCGCAGACTTGGCGATGCAGCGGAACGTGCCGACCAAGTTGATCTGGATGATGCGGTCAAAGGCATCGAGCGGGAAATGCTTGATCGATCCGTCTTCCTTCGAACGGCTTGCGGTCTTTGCCGCGTTGCCTGTGCCGGCACAGTTGACCAAAATGCGTTCCTGGCCATGCGCAGCACGCGCCTTGGCAAAACCTGCATCGACGCTTTCATCGCTGGTGACGTTCACGTTGCAGAATACACCGCCGATTTCGGCTGCAAGTGCTTCGCCCTTGTCGGCCTGCAAATCAAAAATGGCGACCTTCACACCCTTTGCGGCCAGCGCGCGGGCGGTTGCCTCACCAAGGCCAGATGCGCCGCCGGTGACGACTGCTGCGACTGTTGAATCCAGTTTCATGTAAATTCCCTTTTCAAATACCGTAGTGCTGAGCCTGTCGAAGCGCGTTTAACCGACAAGCGCCCTTCGACAGGCTCAGGGCTACGGTGAAGTTTATACTATTGCGGACTATACCCGCTCAATGATCGTAACGTTGGCCTGACCGCCGCCTTCACACATCGTCTGCAAACCATATTTGCCACCACGTGCTTCAAGCGCATTCAGCAAGGTCGCCATCAGCTTCGTGCCCGATGCGCCAAGCGGATGGCCCAATGCGATCGCGCCACCATGAACGTTGATTTTCGAACGATCGCCGCCCGTGTGCTTCAACCAAGCGAGTGGCACAGGTGCGAACGCTTCGTTCACTTCATACAGGTCAATGTCCGACATTTTCATGCCCGAACGCTGAAACGCACGGTCGGTCGCGAACAAGGGTTCTTCCAACATGATGACGGGGTCGCCAGCGGTCACGGTCAAATTGACGATGCGCGCGCGCGGGGTCAGGCCATGTTCTTTCAGCGCCTTTTCCGACACGATCAGAACCGCCGAAGCACCATCACAAATCTGGCTGGCATTCGCAGCCGTGATAGAGCCGCCTTCTTGAAGCAACTTGACGCCAGACAGGCTTTCAAAGGTTGCATCATAGCGGATGCCTTCGTCGCTATTGTGGATGATCTTGCCTTCTGGCGTATCAACTTCGATGCCGACGATTTCATTGGCAAAGGCGCCACTTTGCGTGGCGGCGATAGCTTTCTGGTGCGATTCCAGCGCAAACTGGTCAAGGTCTTCGCGGGTAAAGCCATATTTCTTCACGAGCATTTCAGCGCCCATGAACTGGCTGAACATGATGCCGGGATAGGCCTCTTCCAGACGCGGGCTCTTATAGGTGCCCATGCCTTCTTTTTTGAACAGCATCGACGTCGAACCCATGGGGACACGCGTCATGCTTTCGATACCGGCGGCGAGCACAATGTCCTGCGTGCCCGACATGACGCCTTGCGCCGCGAACATCATCGATTGCTGCGATGATCCGCACTGGCGGTCAATGCTGACCGATGGGATTGAATTGGGCAGACGCGATGCAAGAACGATATTGCGGCCGACATCGCCCGCTTGTTCGCCGCCTTGCATGACGCAGCCCATGATGACGTCTTCAATCGCTGCAGGATCGAAATCGTTACGGTCGGCAATGGAATCGAGCACGGCAGCGCCCAAATCGACGGGGTGAACGCCCGCAAGCTTACCACCGCGGCGGCCACCAGCGGTACGAACCGCATCCACAATATAAGCGTCTGCCATTTTCTCTCTCCTGTTGTTCAAATTTAATCAGACGATTAAACTTTGGAAGGGGAGAGTCAAGTTCGGATTACCCTCCCCATCGCAAGTCGATGGGGAGGATTTGGGTTTACGCCGCTTCGCGGGCGATTGTGATCACTTGCGGATAGGTGAACTCGAGCAAGCCTTCTTCGCCCAATTCCGCGCCAAAGCCGGACTGCTTATGTCCGGCAAATGGTGCATTGGGGGCAAGGTGCATGGATTCGTTGATCCACACCGTTCCGGTTTCCAGCTGCTCGGCCACTTCGACCGCAGCTTCGGGATTGCTGGTCCAGATCGAACCGGCAAGACCGTAATCAGACGCATTCGCGCGGCTGATGACTTCGTTGATGGTCGAAAACTTCATCAATGGCATCACGGGACCGAACTGTTCTTCGGCCACAATCCGCGCATCTTCGGGCGGGTTGTCGAGAACGGTCACAGGCACGAAATAGCCGGGGATGGATGGGTCGTGGTCGCCGCCGGCGAGGAACTTATAGCCCTTGTCCTTGGCATCCTGAATCAGTTCAAGCACGCGCTTATATTGCGGCTTGTTCTGGATGGGGCCAATCGCCGTGCCCTGTTCGGCGCCATCGCCAACCTTGACCGCTTTGGCATAAGCCGCAATCGCGCCCGACAATTCGTCGTAAATATCTTCGTGAATGTAGATACGCTTGGCCGCGATGCAAACTTGGCCTGCATTGTAGAAGCTTGCCCAAAACAGCTTTTCAGCCACCTTGGATACATCGGCATCGGGCAAAACAATTGCAGCGTCATTGCCGCCCAGTTCAAGCGTGATGCGTTTCAGGTCCTTCGACGCCGATTCCATCACGCGCTTGCCCGTAGCAGTCGAACCCGTGAAGGTAATCTTGTCAATATCAGGATGCGACGTCAGCAATGGACCCAACGCATCGCCACCGGTGATGATGTTCAAAACGCCGGGTGGGAATATGCCCGCAACCAGTTCCGCTAGGCGCAAGGTCGCCAGCGGCGTGAATGGCGAAGGCTTCAGCACCATCGTGCAGCCCGACAAAAGGGCCGGGACAATTTTCTGGATCGCCATCAACACGGGGAAATTCCATGGCACGATGCCACCAACCACGCCAACGGGAACGCGGCGCGTGCGGCTAAGGCGCTTGTCGCTGTCTTCCGTAATTTTCTCTTCAAGGTTCAGCATCGGCAATGCGCGCGTCATGCCAACGCAGCCTGCAATCTCGCTGCCCGCCTGCATATGTGGCTTGCCCTGTTCAGACGTCAGCAAGCGCATCAGCTCATCGCTGTTCGCTTTGATGACATCGGCCATTTTGGCAAACAAAGCGCGGCGTTCTTCAACGCTGGTTTTCTTCCAAGTCTGGAACGCGGCGCGTGCGGCGGCAACGGCCTTGTCGAGATCTGCCTGACCGCAATCGGGCACTTGGCCAATGACCTGCTCCGTCGCGGGGTTTACGACATCAATCCATTTGCCGTTACCAACCAGTTCGCCGTTGATCAGATTCTTATATTGCGTGGTCATTGTCTATCTCCTGATGAGTCTGCGGCATTATAGCCGCTATGTATCTATTTGTCCTGCTTTGCCCAATATTCATCGCGCAGCAGGCGCTTATATAATTTGCCGGTATCGTGGCGGGGCAGCTCTTCGCGAAAATCGATACGGCGCGGAATTTTGACACCCGACAGTTTTTCGCGCGCATAAGCGGTCAGTTCGTCACGCAAGGCATCACCGGCGTCCGCCATATCGAGCGGTTGCACCACAGCGATCACCTCTTCGCCCATTTCGTCATGCGGACCACCAATGACCGCAACGTCGCGGACGCGCGGGTGGGTCACCAGATGGTTTTCAATCTCCTGCGGATAGATATTCACCCCGCCCGAAATGATCATGAAGCTTTTGCGGTCTGTGAGGTAGAGATAGCCCTCTTCATCCAGCCGGCCGACGTCGCCCAGCGTTGTCCAACCATGTTTGTTGGTCGCGCCTTTGGTTTTTTCGGGATCATTATGATAGCTGAAGGACGCCGCGCTTTCGAAGAATACGGTGCCTTCATCGCCCACGGGAACATCATCGCCATCTTCGTCGCATATATGCATGACGGCGTTCAACGGCCGTCCAACCGAGCCCTTGTGCGTCAGCCATTCTTCGCTGGAGATAAAGGTAATCCCCTGCCCCTCAGTCCCCGCATAATATTCGCGGATGACCGGACCCCACCAGTTTATCATCGCTTCCTTTATGGGAACAGGGCACGGCGCGGCAGCGTGCACCGCGGTATCAAGGCTCGACACATCATATGCGTTGCGCACCTCTTCGGGCAGCTTCAACATGCGCGCAAAATGCGTTGGCACCCATTGGCTGGCGCTGATCTTATATTTCTGAATGGCCGCGAGCGCTGCTTCGGGATCGAACTTCTCCATGACAACCACGGTGCCGCCCAGCCGGTGGACCGCCGCGCACCAACGCAGCGGTGCTGCATGATATAGTGGAGCTGGCGACAAATAGATGCTGTCGCCCGAAAATTTAAACGCCATCGCGGCAAGGCCGGACAATGCATTTGGTCCCGCAATGTCCGGATCATCGGGCAAGGGGAAACGTACGCCCTTGGGCTGACCGGTCGTCCCTGAACTGTACAACATGTCGGTGCCAGCCCGTTCATCGGCGACGGGCGAAGTGGGCATGTCCGCAACTGCGGCTGCATAATTTTCCCAGCCGGCATGTTCCCCACCGAGAATGAACCGCTTTACAGGACTTTGAAGTTGATCAAGCGTCTCACCCAAATAGGGTGAGGCAAACAGCGCCTTTGACCCGCTATCGTTCAAGATATAGTCGATTTCCGACGCCGTCAGACGGCAACTGATCGCGACATAAATCAGCCCCGCGCGCTGCGCACCCCAGACAAGGTCGAAAAACTCGGCGCGGTTTTCCAAACAGAACGCGACCGTGTCGCCATGTTGCAGCCCCAGGCTGCGGAACAAATGTGCGCACTGGTTGGAACGTTCATCAAGTTGCTTATACGTTATCGTCTCGCCCGATCCCGCCATGATGACAGCAGGTTTATTGGGGAAAGCCTGTGCGTGAACGGCGGGGTGGCCCATGTTATTCGCCTTGCCAATTAGGTTTGCGTTTTTCGGCAAAGGCGAGTGCGCCCTCACGCGAGTCCTTCGACGTGAAGACGGGTCCGCAGATTTCATTCTGCTTCTTCCACATCTCCGTCGAGTTCCAATCCGGACGCTCATTGATCACACGCTTGGTCGCAATCAACGCGAGCGGGCCGTTCGCTGCGACTTTGGCCGCAAGCTCAAGCGCGGCATCAATGGCGGCGCCGTCGGTGATGCGATTGACAAAACCCATCTCATAGGCCCGCTGGGCCGAGATAAAATCACCCGTCAGCGCAAGCTCCATCGCCATGCGTTTGCCGATAATCGATGGCAAGGTGAGCAAACCGCCCGCCGCTGCAACAAGGCTGCGCTTGACCTCCGGTATGCCGAACTGTGCCTTGTCATTCGCCACCAACAAATCGCACGCGATCGC
>CAZCXQ010000026.1:0-16709 GCA_964502655.1 uncultured Sphingorhabdus sp. | reverse complement strand
GCGCCAGCAGCCAATCGGCAACCGCCTGACGCGACCAAATGCCGGAAGGGGCAGGGATAAGGCGCGGGGCTTCATTGCCAGCTTCGCAGACGGCAAGGGCGATACCGGGATGGCGGCTGCCCTTCGCCCCCGACCAATCAGCACAGGCAAAACGCGTAAAGGGCCGCATCAGGCGTTTTGGCGGTGGGCGGACATCATGTCGCGTCTGGATCGGCTTTGCGGGCGCGCAGACGGTCCCAATATTGCAGCCGTTCTATGATCTTGCGTTCAAAACCACGTTCGACCGGCTGATATAGCTGCGTCGGCGGAACTTGGTCCGGCCAGTAATTGGCTCCGGAAAATCCTTCCGCGCTGTCATGGTCATATGCATATCCCGCGCCATAGCCGATGTCTTTCATCAGCTTGGTTGGTGCGTTCAATATGTTCGCGGGCGGCATTAACGATCCGGTATCGCGTGCCAGCTTCCACGCGGATTTTTGGGCTTTATAGGCGGCGTTCGATTTTGGCGCGGTCGCAAGGTACAGGCATGCCTGAACAATCGCGACCTCCCCTTCGGGGCTGCCCAGAAATTCATAGGCGTCCTTTGCGGCAAGACATTGGACAAGTGCTTGCGGGTCGGCGAGGCCGATATCCTCGCTGGCGAAACGGACGAGGCGGCGCAGCACGTATAAAGGTTCTTCGCCCGCCACCAACATCCGCGCCATCCAATAGAGCGCGGCTTGTGGATCAGAGCCGCGCAAGCTTTTGTGCAGCGCGGATATCAGGTTGTAATGGCCTTCGCGGTCCTTGTCATAGACGGGCATCCGCCGCTGCAGCAGCGCCGCCATCGCAGCCGGGTCGAGCGGGTTTTCGATAGTGATGGAAAACAGCGTCTCGGCTTGATTAAGCAGGAAGCGGCCATCGCCATCCGCGCTCGATATCAACGCGGATTTGGCATCGGCCGTGACGGGCAGGGGGCGCTCCATGATCTCTTCTGCGCGCGCGAGTAATGTTGCCAACGCGGCGTCATCAAGACGGTGGAGCACCATGACCTGCGAACGTGACAGCAAAGCGGCGTTCAGTTCGAACGACGGATTTTCGGTTGTGGCGCCAACGAGCGTGACCAAGCCGCTTTCGACAAAGGGCAAAAATCCGTCTTGCTGCGCGCGGTTGAAACGGTGGATTTCGTCCACGAACAATAAGGTTTGCTTGCCCGTCCGCGCCATCGTCTCGGCTTCGGCAAACGCCTTTTTGAGGTCCGCGACGCCGGAGAAGACCGCAGAGATCGGTTTGTAATGCATGTTGACGGCATCGGCCAGCAAACGCGCGATGCTCGTCTTTCCGGTGCCCGGCGGGCCCCAGAGGATCATGGACGACAATTTGCCCGCGGCCACCATCCGGCCAATGGCGCCCTCTGGTCCTGTCAGATGCTCCTGACCAATGACCTCACTCAGCTGCGCCGGACGAAGCTTATCCGCCAGTGGCGCTGTTTTCGGCAGCGTCTCTGTTTGTGCGGGTTCGTCGTGAAAAAGGTCGCTCATGCCTATTGGGTTCCGGTACCGGGCAACCTGCCTAACACATGCAGCCTGTCAGCGCGCAGCAATATCACGCGCGGCACGTTGACGGATGAGGCGCAGATATGTGTCTGCAACGGTCTGGTTGATCGCATCCCAGCTATAATCATGTGACCTGCGTTCGCCGGTGCTACCATGTTCGGCGCGCAGGTCTTTATTCACGCAATAGGCCTGCAACGCGTCGGCAAACTGGTTGATTGCGCCCGGCGTTATAAGGCGTCCCGACACTTTGTCTTCGACCAGGCTTTGGCTGCCGGTTGCTTTTGCGGCGACGACGGGCAACCCGCAGGCCATTGATTCAAGCGTTACGTTGCCAAATGCTTCCGTGACCGACGGGTTGAAAAACATATCCATGCTCGCGACCGCCCGGCCGAGATCCGCGCCAACCTGAAAACCTGCAAATTTGGCATCTGGTATCCGCGATTCAAACCATGCACGTGCGGGGCCGTCTCCTATCACCAAAACCTGATGCGGGACGTTGCGTCGTTTCAGTTGGTCAATGGTGTCGGAAAAGACATCAAGACCCTTTTCCATCACCAGCCGTCCGAGAAACCCGATGACAGGCATATCGTCCGATATGCCAAGTCCGCGCCGCCATTCCATGTCACGGCGGCCGGGATGAAATATCTCCCTGTCGACACCACGCGACCAGATATCGATGTCATAGTTCATTCGCTGTTGGCGCAAGACCTGAGCGAAGCTTTCGGACGGTGCAACCAACGCGTCGCATTTGCGATACAGGCGGCGGATCCATGCCTCAAGGATCGGCTCCATGAACGACATGTTATAATAACGCAGATAGGTCTCAAACCGTGTGTGTACGGAACAAAGCACGGGCAAATGACGCTTTTGTGCCCATTTTACGGCCTTGCGGGATACCCGGTCGGGGCTGGAAATATGCACGATGTTCGGATTGAACGCCGCAAGATCGCGACGGACAGCACGGGATAAAAATAACGGAATGCGGTATTCGGGTCTCATGGGAAATGCGACCGACGGAACACTCACAAGGTCTCCGGTCGGCGCAAAGGCAGGTTCGGCGACAGTGGGCGAATAAACGCGCACCGACGCGCCTTGGCTTAAAAGATATCCCACCAGCCGGTTGAGCGCCTGATTGGCGCCATCGCGTACATAATTATAATTGCCGCTGAAAAGCGCAATGCGAAGGTCGCTGGTGTGCATTTTTGGGCTTTTATCTGCGGTAAAGCAAAATGCCAATGGGAATGCTGCATTTCGTGGGATATGTTGTGGCGATGATTTTGACCCAGGTTGATACGCTGCTGATTGGCGGCCCCAAACCCTTCCGCGCTGACGGCACGATGAGCGCCATGGCGCGCGCGCCTGTGGACCGGCCCGTGATGCTAGGCAAAATGGGGTTTGAAGGCGATCAGGTCGCGGATCCAACGGTGCATGGCGGCGTTGATAAGGCGGTGCATTTTTATCCCGCCGAACATTATCCCAAATGGATTGCCCATTTCGCAGCGGAAGGCTTTACGAGTCCGAAACTCGATTATGCTGGTGCCTTTGGTGAAAATATCAGTGCATCGGGGCTGACCGAGGACAAATTGCGCATCGGTGACAGGCTTCGGATCGGAAAGGCCTTGGTTGAGGTTGCACAGGGGCGTCAGCCATGTTGGAAGCTGGACCATCATTTCGGCGTGCATGGCCTATCCGGGGTGGTGATCAGCTCCGGCCGCTGCGGCGGCTATTTTCGCGTTATTGAGGAAGGCGAAGTCGCGCCGGGCGACCGCATAGAACAGGTTGAGCAGGCGGGGCACGACTGGACCGTCGCCCGCACATTCAAACTGCTGATCGGCGGTGGGCATAAGCAAGCCGATGCGCTCGCGCAGCTGCAGGCGCTAACGCAGCTGGAAACATTGGCCGAATCCTGGCGGATGCGCGCCGCGAAACTCGCCGCGCAGCTGTAACGGCCTTATTCGCCTATTTCGTCGGGGTCGGGCGATGGCGCGAACAATCGGATGCGTGTGACCCGTTTTTCGTCCGCTTCCAATATTTCGAGTTTCCACCCGCTCGCTTCGTGCGTGAGCATTTGGCCGACATCGGGAACTTGCCCGGCAATAACAAACGCTAGTCCGCCCAGCGTGTCGACATCTTCTTCAACTTCGGACAATTTAGCGTCAATGGTTTCAGCCAGATCGTCGAGCTCGGCGCGCGCATCGGCTTCCCACATGACGGGGCTTAACTGCGTGAACATCGCTTCGGGTTCTTCGTCATGCTCATCTTCGATTTCACCGACGATTTCTTCAACAAGGTCTTCAATCGTCACCAGACCTTCGGTGCCGGAATATTCGTCAAGCACGATGGCCAAATGCGTGCGCGTCCGGCGCATTTCGTCGAGCAACGCCAATACGCTCATATTCTGCGGAACGAAGCGGGGCTGACGGATGAAGGCTTCCAAGCTTTCGGGAGGCTGTTCATCAGACGCAAGGACAGCGAAAACATCCTTAATGTGAATCATGCCGATGATGCTATCCAACGTGTCGCGATAGACGGGCAAGCGGCTGTGCCCATGTTCGGCAAAGGCCGCGATGCAATCGGCAAAGCCTGCGCTTTCCTCAATGGCGACAATATCACTGCGGGGCACCATGACGTCGTCAACCCGGTGCTCGCTAAAATGCAAAAGGTTGCGCAGCATGGTGCGCTCAACCGCAGTCAGGTCGCCGCCATTGTCCGATTGGTGGGCATTGTCGCTGTCTTCTTCATGCTCGGCAATCGCTTCTTCAAGCTGTTCGCGCAAAGTCGGCTCGTGATCGCGGCCAAAAAACATCGTTTTCAGCCGCTGCCATATTCGTCCGTCGTTATCGTCGTCGGTTGCGGTTCTTGAACCGCTAAAACTGTCACCCTCGGGCATAATGGAAGCGTATTGGCCTCTTTTTAATGGAATTAAGTGTCATATGGATTGTGAAGCCCCATGGATGCAAGCGCTTTTACTTCTAACGCCTCCATGGCTTCTGCCTCTTCGTCGTCAACATGGTCATGGCCAAGCAAATGCAACATGCCGTGGATCACCAAATGTGTTGCATGGTCCGCGACGGAAATTTGCTTTTCCTCCGCTTCGGCGGCGCAGGTTTCATAGGCCAAGATGATGTCACCCAGCATGATTTCGGGCGCGTTATAGGTCCCGTCCAGCAACGCGTCGATTTCATCATCGTCGAGCATGGGAAAGGACAGCACGTTGGTTGGCTTGTCCTTTTCGCGCCATTCACGGTTGAGTGCATGCACCTCTGCATCGTCGGACAACTTCACGCTGATGCTCATGGGGACGACCGGGTCGGCCAGTTCAGGTATCGCGGCAAAGCGGACAGCCGCATCGACGGCCTTTTCAACTTCACTTTGCCCGAAATTGCAGCTTCCCCATGGCAAACCGATGTCTAATTCGACGTCAATCACGCCCGCCCTCATAGGCATCGACGATCCGTCCGACCAAGGGATGGCGGACGACGTCGCTGCTGTTGAAGCGGATAGTTTGAATACCGTCCACACCTTCGAGGCGTTGAACCGCGTCATTCAGGCCCGACATCCGTTCGCCACCGGGGATATCAACCTGATGCGGGTCTCCGCAAATGACCATGCGGCTGTTCATGCCAAAACGGGTCAGGAACATTTTCATCTGCGCGGCAGTGGTGTTCTGGGCTTCATCGAGAATGATAAAGGCGTCAGCGAGGGTGCGTCCGCGCATGAAGGCGATAGGGGCGATTTCGATTTCGCCCGAAGCGATGCGGCGTTCGACCTGTTCGGCGGGCAAGCAGTCGTACAACGCATCGTAAATCGGCCGCAGATAGGGATCGACCTTTTCCTTCATGTCGCCCGGCAAGAAACCAAGCCGCTCGCCAGCCTCAACCGCGGGACGCGAAAGGATGAGGCGTTGCACGGCGCCGGTAATCAGCATCGCCACAGCCTGCGCGACCGCCAGATAGGTTTTTCCGGTTCCTGCCGGTCCAAGTGCGAAGATAATCTCGTCACGCGCCAATGCCTCCATATAGGGGATTTGCGTGGCGGAACGCGGCACTAGCGTTTTCTTGCGCGTGCGGATCATGATGCCGGGGGCGGCATTGTCTTCCTTGCGCAATATGCCTTCAAGCGTGGGTTCGGCGGTCATCGCGATAATCGACTGCACGGCTTCGGAATCCATGTCTTGTCCGCGGGAAATGCGCGAATAAATATCGTTGAGAACATCGCGTGTCCGGCCAATCGCGCCAGCTTCACCTTCGATTTGGACGCGATTGCCGCGGGCCGAGATATAAACGCCAAGCCTGTTTTCAATTGTCACCAGGTTGCGATCAAATTCGCCAAACACCGCATTGATAAGATGTGGTTTGTCGAAGCTCATTTCCAGCCGGGACAGGTCACCGGCTTGCGCTTGGGCTTTTTTGGCCATTCAGGCGGCTGCTCTCATCGTTGGTTCACCTTTTAAGCTCAGGGGGCCAGAATCGGTAATCTGAACGCTAACAATATTGCCGATAGAAAGGTCCGGCGCAAGGACATGAACCGATTGCAGCCAAGGTGATTTGCCAATCAATTGTCCGTCAAATTTGCCCGGCCGTTCGAGAAGAACATCGCAGGTTTTACCAACGGTATTTCGGTTGAACGCGGTCTGGTCCGCAACGATTTGCGCCTGCAACCGCTGGAGCCGTTCGTCCATGATTTCCATCGCTATTTGGTCGGCCATATCGGCGGCGGGCGTGCCGGGACGCGGGCTATATTTGAACGAATAGGCCTGCGCATGGCCGACTTCACGTACCAAGCGCATGGTATCTTCGAAATCTTCTTCGGTCTCGCCCGGAAAACCGACGATGAAATCACCCGAAAACGCGATGTCCGGCCGCACGGTACGCACGCGGTCCAAAATGCGCAGATAGCTGTCGCGGCTGTGGCTGCGGTTCATCGCCTTCAATATGCGGTCAGAGCCGGACTGCACGGGCAGGTGGAGGAACGGCATCAGCTTTTCGACATCGCCATGCGCGGCAATCAGCCCCTCAGTCATGTCGTTGGGGTGGCTCGTCATATAGCGGATGCGTCGCAGGCCGGGAATTTTGTCCAGCGCGCGGATGAGGCCATCGAGACCCTGCAACTGACCTTTGTCGTCTTCGCCATTCCAAGCGTTGACGTTTTGTCCCAATAGAGTGATTTCTGCGGCACCCGCGTCAACGATGGCCTTTGCCTCATCAATCAACGCGCTCCAGCCGCGCGAAATCTCCGCGCCGCGGGTGTAGGGCACAACGCAATAGGTGCAGAATTTGTCGCAGCCTTCCTGAACCGTCAGAAACGCAGATGGCGCTTGCTTGCGGCGTGCAGGCAATTTGCCGAACTTGTCGAGACCGGGCAGATCAAGGTCGACCACGCGTTCACCGCGTCCGACCGCGGCAACCATCTCGGGCAGATTATGATAGGCCTGCGGGCCGACAACGATGTCCACTTCGGGCGCTCTGCGGCTAATCTCGCCGCCTTCGGCCTGCGCAACGCATCCGGCCACGGCAATGACGGGGCTGCTGCCGTCCTTGCGACGCAGACGGCCGATTTCGGAATAGACCTTTTCTGCGGCCTTTTCACGAATATGACAGGTGTTGAGTACGACAAGATCGGCATTCGCCTTTTCATCGGCGGGCGTCATGCCTTGGCTTTCGAACATTTCGGCCATGCGTTCGCCATCATAGACGTTCATCTGGCAGCCGTAATTTTTGATCGAATAGGTTTTGGGAGAATCCGTGCTCATAGCGCGCGTCTATACATAGCGCCGTGCACCCCCGCCACCCTCCATCGCTGCACCTATGCGCGCACGCACTTCAGCGGAAATCGCCTTGCGGTCGGGGTAGTGCAGGGGATCAAATGGTTCCAGAAAATGCAGGGTCGCCGTAATCGGCTTTAGGTATGACAAAAGCCGCCAGAAATTCTCGGTCACTTTCTCATCGCCGACCCATGCCACACGCGGCGTATGGTGCCCGTAGCTTAAAAATACCGGCTGAACGAGCATGCCCGATGGTGGCGGAACGAGTGCGGCAAACAAAGATGGTTTGAACGGCAACAGGCCCGATCCGTCATGGGTCGTGCCTTCGGGGAATATCGTAACCGGTTGATCGCCCGTCATGGCCGCGCGCAGATCTTCCACCTGATTTCCGACGCTGGCGCGGTTTTCGCGGTTCACAAAGATGGTGTTGTTGATTTTGCAAAGCCACCCAATCAATGGCCAGCCCTCAATCCCGTCATTGGCGACAAAGGTGCACCCCGTAACGCCTGACATCACGGGAATGTCTATCCAACTATGATGGTTAGCGGCGTAAAACACATTCGCGCGCACCCGCTGCCCCGTCGTGGCGGTTGCAATACCGCTGGTCCAGCTGATCGACAGCAGGAACAGGCGCGGCCACGGCGATGGCCGATTAAGAAGGCGCCATAGATTGTGGAGGAGCAAGCTCGTTACCAAGCTGGCGGCCATCAGCAGCAGCCGAGCGGCAAACAAACATTGGCCAGCTAAAAATGCAGCGGGGTTGCGGCGTTTAATCCTTGCGGTCGATGGCGACGCCATAGAGTTCCATGCGATGGTCAACGAGACGGTAGCCGAGGCGTTCTGCAATGATTTTCTGCAGCGCCTCCAGTTCGGGATCGACGAATTCAACAACTTTACCAGTTTCGACGTCGATGAGGTGATCATGATGTGCCTCGGGCGACGCTTCATAACGTGCGCGTCCGTCACCAAAATCGTGGCGGTCCAATATGCCCGCTTCTTCGAACAACCGAACAGTCCGATATACGGTGGCGATGGAAATCTTGGGGTCGATGGCGGACGAACGGCGATAGAGTTCTTCGACATCAGGATGGTCAGTCGCATCCGAAATGACGCGCGCTATGACGCGGCGCTGGTCGGTAATACGCAGGCCACGTTCGTTGCACAGCGCTTCAATGTCGATTTTAATGTCCATCGTGATGCACATTTAGTGTCAAGTCACGATTCGTCAAAGAAAAAGGCCGGAGAATGCTCCGGCCTTATTTTCCAGTGACGCGTTGCGCGCTTTACTTGACTTTTTTCTTCCGGCCTGAACCCGGTGCACGACCAAGGCCGATTGCCTTTGCGAGTTCACGACGTTGTTCTGCATAAGCAGGTGCAACCATCGGATAATCGGCAGGCAAGCCCCATTTCGCGCGATAGTCATCCGGCGTCATGCCATAATGTGTCATCAGGTGGCGCTTCAGCATTTTCAGCTTCTTACCGTCGTCCAAGCAGACGATGTAATCGCGTTTTACCGAGTTGCGGACTGGAACAGCTGGCTCCAAAACTGTTTCGGGCACAGCGATTGGCCCGGAAAGACCGGAGAGTGCAGCATGCACATTCCCGATTAAAGTTGATACGTCAGATACTGCAACACTGTTGTTGCTGACATGTGCCGCGACAATATCAGCGGTCAGTGTAATTAACAATTCAGTGACATCGTTACTTTCTTGTGACATTTTTTAAACCCCTGGACCCGTTTTTATATTTTGCGACTTATGGAAGGCATATCGCTTTGCTGCGAAATCGTCAAGAAAAGGTGTCTGCATTAAAATGCTGTAGATCAATGGACATCGTAATAGCATCTGGACTTACATCTTCAGCATTTTTGTAATAATTTTTTCGCAGCCCGACCGGTGTAAAACCGGCCTTCAAATAGAAATAATGTGCAGGGTTCCCGTCTCGAACTTCGAGAAACAATTTCTCCCGACCAGCGTTCCGTCCTCTTTTCATAACTTCGTTTAAAAGCGTTTGGCCAACCTGTCGGCGTTGGTACTTTCGTGCAACGCCAATCATCAGCAATTCTTCCTGTTCAAAAACCCAGCGTGTGATGGCGAATCCGCATATATTGTCACCATCTTTGCCAAGTAACAGTTGGCAGTCGGGAAGTACTAAAGTGGACAGGCATTGGGCCGCCGTCCACGCTTCACCAAATCGCGGGTCGAAGGCGTCCGACATAATGGGCATGATGGACGCAATGTCATTAGCATCGCCGTCGACGACGTGGATCATGCCCCGACTGCAGCCGGTTTTGCGTCTGGCGCCCTTCCATACACTGGAACGGGGGGAAGGGCGTGGTTGTCGGGTAAATGTGCCCATGCTCGGGCATCGGGCAGAATGTCGGTCCAGACACGATCGCCGCGTTGCGGGTCAATGTCGCCGGCAACATGGTCAGCGAGAGCAACAGTCGCCAATAGCTCAGGCAAAACCGAACGCGCTGGCGCTATCGAATGCCCAGCGTCATTAAATGCTTCGAAGAAATATTCACCATGGCCGCCTGTCATGATGACGTCGACAGCCGTATGTGATGCGCTTTGTGCGCGCGCCATTGCGGCGACCAAGGATAGGCAACCATAGCCGTGCACTTGTATGTGCCACGCCAATCCCAATGCTTTGGCGGCGGCGACGCCCACACGGATGCCGGTGAAGCTGCCGGGACCAACATTCACCATAATCTGGTCGGCCTTGCCGTTATCCGGCAACGCGGCGATGAGCGGAAGCAAACGTTCCGCATGTCCCCGGCCAATCACGTCATGTTGGGCGGCCAGCAACTGCTTCCCGTCGAACAACGCAACTGAGCACGCCCGTGTGGCGGTATCGATGACCAATGTGCGCATGATCGCCTGCCGCCGTTTAGGTTAGGCGACCTGATTGAAGCGGGCAAATTCGGGTCGCGGGCTGCGGGCAAAAATGCTCGCTGTGTCACCATAGCCAAGCGTACAGATGAAATTCGACTGCAGTTTGGTTCCGGCAAAGAATGCCTTGTCGACAGCGGCATTGTCAAAGCCCGACATTGGACCCGTATCCAATCCCAATGCACGCGCGGCCAGCATCAAATAGGCACCTTGCAAGCTGCTGTTCCGGAACGCCGTCTTTTCAATGAGCGCGTCGTTACCGACAAACCAGCTGCGGGCGTCGGCATGGGGAAATAATTCGGGAAGCTGTTCGTAAAATTCGAGGTCCATCCCTATGATCGCCGTGACAGGCGCTTGCAGAATTTTGTCACCATTCGACGGCATCGTGCATGCCGCCAGCTTTTGTTTCGCTTCGGTGGATGTGCACCAAATGATCCGCGCGGGAAGGCAGTTTGCAGATGTCGGGCCAAATTTCATCAGGTCCCAAATGCCCTCAAGCTGCGCCTGCGACACGGGCGTATCGAGATAACCATTATAGCTGCGGGCTTCGCGGAACAGCTGATCAAGGGCGGTGTTGTTTAATGGTTCGGACATAAGATTTCTTTCAAGTGGGGAGATTAGGCGGCACGCACTTCGATGACTTCGGGCACATAATGCTTCAGCAATTGCTCAATGCCATTTTTCAGCGTTGCCGAAGACGATGGGCAACCGGCGCATGCGCCTTGCATCTGCAAAAAGACGATGCCCTTTTGAAAGCCGCGATAGACGATGTCGCCACCGTCATTGGCGACTGCAGGGCGGATTCGCGTTTCAATCAATTCCTTAATCTGGATAACGATGTCGGCATCTTCCGGATCATCGAGTGGATAGTCGGCATCTGCTGATGGGACAGAGAACCCAGCTGCGGCTGGTTTGAACAACGGCATGTTGGCGCTGAAATGGTCGAGCAATATCGCAAGCACGTCAGGTTTCAGATTGGACCATTCTGTACCGGGGGCAGCAGTGACCGATATAAACTCGCGTCCAAAAAATACCCCGGTGACATCACCAAGTCCGAAAAGGGCCTCTGCCAATGGGGAGGCTTCAGCCTCTTCCGGGAAAGCAAAATCGCGCGTTCCATTTTCCATCACGGCGCGGCCGGGCAGAAATTTGATCGTGGCGGGGTTTGGGGTCAGTTCGGTTTCTATCAGCATTTCACGCATGTGGTGCGGTGACGGTAAAAGTGCAAGCCAGAATGTCTTGACAGCGACGAAGCCACGGTTGACCAAGCGCGTCAAAGGGAGAGTAAAAATGGTCGATCAGTCGCATAAAACAGCCTGGATAACGGGCGCTTCGTCGGGGATAGGCGAGGCACTGGCGAAAGCATTTGTCGCAAGCGGCGGCCACGCGGTGTTGTCCGGCCGAAATGTGCCTGAGCTGGAACGCGTCGCGCATGCTACCGGTGCGCCTGAACGCTGCTGCATCCTGCCATTTGACACAGTCGATTATGCCGCCTTGCCCTCAAAGGTCGCTGAAGCCATTGCGTATCAAGGGCGTATAGATGTGCTGGTCAATAATGCGGGCATTTCGCAGCGCTCACCCGCCATCGACACCGATCTGTCGGTTTACCAGCGGATCGTTGATGTCGATTTGCTTGCGCCGATCGCGCTGACGCAAGCGCTTTTGGGACATTTGGTTTCAAATGGGCATGGGCAAATTATCATGATCTCCAGTGTCGCAGGTAAGGCAGGCATCCCGATGCGAACCGCCTATTGCGCGGCGAAGCACGGGTTGATTGGCTATGCCGATGCCTTGCGCAGCGAAGTTGCCGGGCAGGGCGTTAAAGTGCTCGTTGTCGCGCCGGGTTCCGTACGGACCAACGTATCGCGCAATGCATTGAATGCCGACGGAACGGTGCGTGGCACGAGCGATGCCGCCATCGATAACGGTATCGATCCAGACGTCGTCGCGACCACGATTTGGGATGCGGTTGACGCCGGAAAGCGGGAAATCGTTATCGCCGAAGGGATGGAGGCAGGCATTCCCGTTCTACGTGCTCAAGATCCCGAAAAGCTGTTCGACATGGTCGAAGCGATGGTTGCCGACGGCTACGCGCAGAAAATCGCGGCGCGATAAGCTGCGCGGCGGCGGGGCCGCACATGAGCCCCGCGACAGCTACTGCGTTGTGACTTAAGTCCGCCCTGCGCGTAGCGCCGCGCCGGCGGCAAAGGGCGACAAAGCGGTAATTGCGAGGGCAGTCGCTGCAAGCAGCTGCATCGCGTTGCCGGGATTTTCGGACAATGTGCCCGCGCCAAAGATCAGCAACGGTATCGTGATGGGCACGAGCAGCAGCCCGCCCAGCGCGCTCGCCCCGCTAAGGCCCGCCGTTAGCGCTGCGATGGTGACCGACAGCCCCGAAAGCGCGGGCAGTGCCAAGGCAAGGCCAAGCAGCAATGTCCCCAATTGTGCCTCAGGCAATCCGATCAGTGCGGATCCCACAACCGTCGCGAGAAGGAGCGGAAGGGCAAAGGCAAAAATCTGGCCAATGATTTTGGCGGTAGCGACCAATTCGTCCGACCAGCCACGCATCGCCAGCTGATCCAATATGCCCGCTTGCCGGTCGGGGAGTATAAGCCGCTCAATCGGCAGGAGCGTGGCCAGTAACGCGGCAATCCACAATATGCCGCCGCCTGTGCGTGCAAGGAGTGCCTTGTCAGGCCCGGTCACAAACGGAAACAGCGTCGCAACCGCAAGATAAAATATCACTGGCAGCCATAGGCCGCCGCCCGTCCATGCCACACGCACTTCGCGCGCCACCAAGGCTGCAAATGCCTTCATGCGTCGGCCTCCGGCCTGTCGAGAATGAGGCTGTGCGCCACGTTAATTGATGGCGGCTGGTGTGCAGCGACAAGAACTATGCCACCTGTTGCGGCCTGCGCCGTAATGGCTTGATCAAGCCGGGCGCAGCTCGCGCTGTCCAAGCCATTATAGGGTTCGTCGAGCAACCAGATATCCGCCTTTGACGTGAGCACGCGTGCGATACTGGCGCGTTTGCGCTGGCCGGTCGACAGGAAGCGCACGGGAACCTGCGCCAGAGCTTGCAAATCCATGTCCGCCAATGCCGCGCCGCGCGCGTCGGCAGACGCGCCGTCCATATCCGCCCAGAACATGAGGGCTTTTGCGACCGTCAAATTTGCATCAAGCGCCAGATTTTCATCGGCAAGGGCAATCCGGCCTTCCGTCTGTATCGAACCGGCCGTTGCATGCAAAAGACCGGCGATGAGCCGTAGGAGCGTCGATTTGCCGCAACCATTTGCGCCGCGAACCCAAATAATATCACCACTGCGCGCAGTGACCGTCAGCCCGCGCAGCACAAGCCGGTTGCCGCGGATAACCGCGACATTGTCAACGCTGATGGACGGCAAGGGTGCTTGACGTGACGACATTGGGCGACTTAGGCATGAATTCCACCAATTGCAAAATCAGGATGACATCATGCAGGTTTCAAAACTCGACGAAGCGGATCGCGCGGCGGTTTTGGAACAGCTGCCTTTGTGGTCATATGACGCTGATGCACAAGGCATAAGGCGCACTTTGCGCTTCGCCGATTTTGCCGAAGCTTTCGGTTTCATGGCGCGCGTCGCAATTCTTGCCGAAAAAGCAGATCATCATCCCGAATGGTTCAACGTTTACAACCGCGTTGAGATATTGCTGACAACGCATGATGCCGGCGGCTTATCGCGGCGCGACGTTGATCTGGCCTCGGCCATCGACGCTATTGCGCCGACGGCTTAACCACATCGCCTAAACCGCCTAGCAAGCCCAATTGCTTGCGCAGTCGGTTCGGGAACCAACGGGCAGAAAAAGCAAGTTGCTTCGCCATTTTGTTGACGGGCGTGTGGACCTTATCACCGTGGATGGCTTCCCATGCGGCCGGGCCGATGATCGAGACCGGGCTGACTTCGACGCCTGCTGATTGCAGCTTTTCTTTACCGGTCATGTTGCTGTTGGCATCAACCGCACCAATGATGTTGGTGTCGATAAAGCCGGGCATGAGGCTGCGGGCCTTAATCCCGTAAGGGCGCCACTCGATATCATGCGCTTCGGCAAGACCGCGCACTGCGAACTTGGTTGCGCTATACACGCTAAGTCCAGCCGATCCGTAGATGCCAGCGGCTGAACTGGTGTAGAGGACGCAGGCATCAGATGTATTTTTCAACAGATCAAAACAGGCGCGGGTTCCGCTGATAACGCCAGTCAGGTTGATGGCGATCATCTTGTCGATCTCCTCGTCGGTCATGTCCTGAATAGGTCCGCCCGATCCAATGCCTGCATTGTTGAACAATACCGTCATATGGCCATTTGTGTGCTTGGCAAAGTCGGCGACGGCGGCTTTCCACTGCGCGCGATCCGTCACATCAAGGCGGTGGCGCGACCATTGGCCGGCGGGCAACAAAGCCGCGGTTTCGTCCAAACCCTTTTCATTGACGTCGGCAAGGCCCACGAACCAGCCCACATTGGCAAAGTAACGCGCGACTTCGCGTCCCAAACCCGACGCTGCGCCAGTGATGAAAATGCTTTTTTGCGTTTCGGACATAATTTCGTCTCTCCCTTATTCACATGTCTGTCAGCCACATCAATTTGCCCGAAACGTCAACTGAATATTGCGACAGCGGTACAGGCTGGATAAATCGATGATGCATAAAGGAGTGGGTATGTTTCGATATTGGTCATTGCTCATCGCCGCTTTTGGAGCCGTCATCCCAATGTCTGCGCAGGCGGAGGTTGTCGCCACTTTTTACAGCCATGATTTTGGGGACCATTTTCCGCATGCGTTCGTAAAATTAAAAGGCACGGTTGATGCGACAGGGGAGGTGGTTGATACTAATTTCGGATTCACCGCAGTTAGTGTCTCTCCGGCGATTCTTATGGGTTCCGTAAAGGGCATGATCGAGACCAAAGACGCCAAATATATTGCGTCCAGCGATCCGCATTTTTCTGTGAAGCTGTCCGATGCCGAATATGGTCGGTTCATGGCGTTCGTCGATAAATGGCGCAATCTGCCGGGAAAAAGCTATAATCTGGGTAAGCGAAACTGCGTACATTTTGCCATGGAAGCGGCGGCTTTGCTTGGCTTGAGCGTGAACCGCAAGAGCCGCTTCTTTAAAAAGCCCAAGACATTCCTGATCGAGGTGATGGGGTTGAATAACGGACTTAAGCTTTAGCCTTCATCAAATCGCCTGAAATCCCTTGGCATAAATGTGCCAAGTAAAAATGGCGGCGGCACCGCGATAGGGACGCCAGCGATCGGCAATGACGCGTATGTCTTTTTCCGATGGCCGCGCATCCAGCTTCAGCAAGCGACCCACGCCTTCTTGCACAGCAAGATCGCCCGCCGGCCAAATGTCGGTCCGGCCCTCGGCAAAAAGCAAATATATTTCGGCTGACCAGCGGCCAATGCCCTTTACACGGGTGAGGTACGCAATCGCCTCCTCATCATCGGCGGGCAGGGCATCGAGCGGCAATTCGCCCGACAGCACGAGTTCGGCAAGTGAACGCGCATAGCCCTGTTTCTGGCGGCTCAACCCGCAGGCTCTTAAGGCGTCAAAATCTTGCGCCAACAGCTTGTCTGGCGGGCATTCTGCGCCAATGAGCGCCTCAAGCTTGTTCCACACTGATGCGGCGGCCGCGACGCTCACCTGTTGCCCGACAATCGTACGCAGCAATGTCGCATAACCCGGTTCGCGGATGCGCTCGTTGGGGTAGCCGGTCACCGCAAGCGCCTGCGCTATGCCCGGCTCAAGCGCCGCCAGTGCGTCGAGGGCGGCATGCAATTGTGCAGCAGGAATACCCATCAGCGCGCCACTCCTTGCAAGGCCATGGGCGCAGCAGCGACCCTCATCCCGAAATTTACCCGATTCTGCCGCATCTTTGGTTTCCTTATTTAGCCCCGCCGGACGGTTGCCGCATATAATGCAATCGCCGCAGCGTTCGACACGTTCAACGACTCCATGTGTTCACTGATTGGCAGCATCGCCAGCTGGTCACAATGCTCTTCAATGTTGCGACGCATGCCATCGCCCTCAGCGCCCAGAACAAGCGCGTTGCGGCCCGGAGTCAGTGCCTCGTCCAACGTCACGCTGGCATGGCCCGACAGACCGATTCGCCAATATCCAGCGTCGGCAATTTCTTCCAATGCACGCGCCAGATTAACAACCCGGACCCATGGCGTGATTTCGAGCCCACCAGACGCCGCCTTCGCCAGTGCCCCGGACTCAGGTGGCGCATGCCGGTCCTGCGTCACAACGGCGACGGCATTGAACGCAGCGGCCGTGCGGAATATCGCGCCGACATTGTGCGGATCCGTAACCTGGTCGAGAATCAGCAACGGGCGGTTATCATCATTGTCGATGGCAAGTGCATCGGTCAGCCAGACGTCTTCCAATGGCGCAACTTCAAGTACGAGGCCCTGATGCGGTGCGTCTTTAGGCACAAAACGCGCCAAATCATTCGCCTCGGCATATTGCACCGTCAGCC
>CAZCXQ010000025.1:0-17310 GCA_964502655.1 uncultured Sphingorhabdus sp. | reverse complement strand
TATCGTATGACGATTACCGCGAAAGACGTCGAATCACGCATCGATGCCGAGGTGAAGAAAATCGCGCCTCAGGTGCGTATGCCCGGTTTCCGTCCTGGCAAGGTTCCCGCCAATCTGGTCAAGAAAATGCATAAGGACTCGCTGCTTCAGGACGCGCTGAACAGCTCGATCCAAGAAGGCGTCCAAAAGGCAATTTCTGACCACAAGCTGCGCCCTGCGACTCAGCCGCATGTGCATCTCGATAATGATTACGAGCCCGGCAAAGACGCGGTTGTCGATTTCCATCTCGAAGTCCTGCCCGCCATTACGGCGCCGTCGATCGATGGCATCACGCTTGAGCGTCTGACGGTTGAAGTCAGCGATGCACAGGTAGACGAATCGATCCTGAAGCTTGCTGCAGGTCAAAAGAGCTTTGAAGCGGCTGACAAGAAATATGCCGCAAAGATGGGCGACAGCGTCGTCATCGACTTTGAAGGTAAGGTCGACGGCGTACCATTTGAAGGCGGCAAGGGCGAAGGCATGGCGGTTGAGCTTGGCTCGGGCCAACTGATCCCCGGTTTTGAAGAGCAGCTCGTTGGCGTGAAAGCCAATGACGAGAAGGTTCTTCACGTAACCTTCCCCGAAGATTACAATGCCGAAAACTTGAAGGGCAAAGCCGCGACGTTTGACATCGTCGTCACCGAAGTGCGCAAGCCAGTTGAAGCGAAAGCGGATGACAATCTTGCCAAGATGTTCGGCCTTGAAGGTATCGACAAGCTGCGCGAGTTGATGAAGGTTCAGGTTGAGCAAGAACATAACGGCCTGACCCGCACCTACATGAAGCGTCAGTTGCTTGATCAGCTTGCTGCAGATCATGACTTTGACGTACCGCCATCGATGGTCGAAGCAGAATTCGAACAGATTTGGGCGCAGTTGGAGCAGGAAGCTGCCCGCGAAGAAGACGCTGAAGCTGCGAAGAAGGAAATGGAAGCCGAGCGCGAAGAGTATCGCGATATCGCCGTCCGCCGCGTTCGCCTTGGTCTGTTGCTTTCCGAAATCGGTCAGGCAAATGGCGTTGAAGTCAGCCAACAGGAAATGAACATGCTGGTGCAGCAAGCTGCGCAGCAATATCGCCCTGAAGACCGTCAGCGTTTTGTGCAGTATCTGCAGGAAAACCCAATGGCAGCGGCCCAGCTGCGTGCGCCAATGTTTGAAGACAAGGTTGTAGATTTCCTGTTCGACAAGGCGACGATCACGGAAAAGACCGTGACTAAGGACGTTCTTGAAGCGGCGATTGAAGCTGATCCAGACGCAAAGCCCGCGGCCAAGAAGAAGGCACCTGCGAAAAAGGCTGCAGCAAAGGAAGAGGCACCTGCAAAGGAAGCGAAGCCTGCTGCAAAGAAAGCTGCTCCTAAGAAGGAAGCGGACGAAGCGAAGCCAGCGGCCAAGAAGGCTCCTGCCAAAAAGGCTGCGCCTAAGAAATAATCGTCCAGCTTTGGACAAACGAAAAGGCCTCGGGATTCCGGGGCCTTTTTTGTTTCGGGCGCGCTGACGTGCATCACATTTGGCGTTTTAATCGGGCGGGGCGGTCAAAATCTCAAAACTAATCGATTTTACCATCTAAATCGCAGCGTAATTTTAATGAACTCTCTGTGGATTGCACGCCAGTTTAACCTTTTCCTGCTTGAAACTTTGTCTGCCCGCGCCGATGTAGGCATCAGCGTAAAACAGAACAGCCCAGAGGTATTTCATGCACGTCCCATTTGATCCGGTACAAGCCCTAGTTCCCGTCGTTATCGAGCAATCGAACCGGGGAGAGCGGAGCTGGGACATATTTTCGCGTCTTTTGCGCGAGCGGATCATTTTTGTGACGGGTGAGGTCGAGGACAATATGGCGTCGGTTATCACCGCGCAGCTTTTGTTCCTTGAGTCGGACAATCCAAAGAAAGACATTTGGATGTACATCAACTCGCCCGGCGGCGTTGTCACCGCTGGCATGGCGATCCACGACACCATGCAATATATCCGTCCAAAGGTCGGGACAGTGTGCATCGGACAAGCCGCATCAATGGGCAGCTTCCTATTGGCTGCGGGTGAACCCGGCATGCGCGTTGCGCTGACCAATTCGCGTATCATGGTCCACCAGCCTTCGGGCGGCGCGCGTGGTATGGCGTCGGACATCCAAATTCAGGCTAATGAAATCCTGCGTATTCGCAAGCGTATGAACGACTTGTACGCCAAATATACGGGCAAACCGTTGAAAGATATTGAAAAAGCGATGGATCGCGACACGTTCCTAGAAGCCGAGGAAGCCAAGGCATTTGGTCTGGTCGACGAAGTCTTTGACAAGCGTCCGCTGAATTCTGAGGCAGGTGCAGACTGATCGCTTTCAGGCGGTTACTAAGATGGCATAGTCCGTTTGGGCTATTGCCAAATCGGAACGCATCTTTAGGATGTTGGTTCAATAAAGTACGCCCCGTTTCGGCGTGGTAGCAGGACATATTATGACGAAGTTAAGCGGATCCGACACTAAGAGCACATTATATTGCTCATTCTGTGGAAAGTCACAGCACGAAGTCCGCAAATTGATCGCTGGCCCGACCGTTTTCATCTGTGATGAGTGCGTTGAGCTGTGCAACGACATCATTCGTGAAGAGACCAAGGGAGCGCTGACCGGCCGCAAGGAAGGTGAAGTTCCGACGCCGCAGGAAATCTGCGAAGTTCTCGACGACTATGTCATTGGTCAACCGCAGGCAAAACGTGTCCTGTCGGTTGCTGTGCACAACCATTATAAGCGGCTCAATCATGGTGCCAAGGGCGCCGAAGTTGAACTGGCCAAGTCCAACATCCTGCTCGTTGGCCCAACAGGTTGCGGAAAGACCTTGCTTGCCCAGACATTGGCCAAGACGTTTGACGTGCCATTCACCATGGCTGACGCGACGACTTTGACCGAAGCGGGCTATGTTGGCGAAGATGTTGAAAACATCATCCTCAAGCTGCTGCAGGCGTCGGACTATAATGTCGAAAAGGCGCAGCGCGGCATCGTGTATATCGATGAAATCGACAAGATCAGCCGTAAAGCGGAAAATCCCTCCATCACCCGCGACGTCAGCGGTGAGGGCGTTCAGCAGGCTTTGCTGAAGCTGATGGAAGGCACAACCGCAAGTGTTCCCCCGCAAGGTGGCCGTAAGCATCCGCAGCAGGAATTCCTGCAGGTCGATACGACGAATATCTTGTTCATCTGTGGCGGCGCGTTTGCCGGGCTGGAAAAGATCATTGCCAATCGTCTTGAGGGCAAGTCGATTGGTTTTGGCGCACATGTCGCTGATCCTGATGAGCGCGGAACGGGTGAAATCCTCAAGCAAATTGAGCCAGAAGATTTGTTGAAATATGGCTTGATCCCTGAATTCGTAGGTCGTTTGCCGGTCACTGCGACGCTGGAAGATCTCGATATCCCCGCGCTCGTCAAGATCCTGTCGGAGCCGAAAAACGCACTTGTGAAGCAGTATCGCAAGCTGTTCGAGATGGAAAATGTCGGCCTGAGCTTTACCGATGACGCGTTGGAAGCGGTGGCGAAGAAAGCGATTGAGCGCAAAACAGGTGCCCGCGGACTGCGGTCGATCTTGGAAGCGATTTTGCTCGATACGATGTTTGATCTCCCGACATTTGACGGAGTCGACGAGGTGGTCGTGGATAAGGATGTGGTCGAAGGTCGCAAGACACCTGTCCTCGTTTACGCAAAATCGGCGAAATCGAGCAAAGAGGACGCTGCATAAGCGCATTTCCCAATGACTGTGGCAAACAGGCCACAAGTCTTAACAAAATGTTTAAATAGGCCAATTTTCACAGGTTGCTGCACTGCAATACTTTGCCTGTCCGGCGCGGTCGGTTAAGGGCGAATCATCTGCGGGGCGGGGTGTCATTTTATTGTCATTCACCAGCCCCAAGGGGATGGCACGGTTCAACTCATACGGATGATTCGGGCGAAATGCTTGGTTACCATTGGATTGGCATGTGAAAACCAAAGGGGCTTTAGAAATGAAAATTCGTTATCAGCTTGCGGCGAGTGCGGTTGCACTTTCCATCTGCAGCTTTTCAAGCGCTGCCTTCGCACAGTCGACTGGTTCAGTCGATTTCGAAGAAGAAGTAATCGTCGTCTCCGGTTCGCGTTCGCAGGACGTTGCTGGAATTCAGGCACCTGACGCGACCAAGGCAAAGGCGGTTCTTACGCAAGAGCTGATCGAACGTCAGAACCCTGGCCAGACAATTCTCGACACCATCAACGTCATTCCAGGCGTAAGCTTCCAGAACAACGACGCATATGGCTCGTCGGGCGGTACGCTGAACATCCGTGGTTTCGACTCGTCGCGTATCTCGCTGACGTTTGACGGTATCCCGTTGAATGACTCCGGCAACTACGCGATTTATTCGAACCAGCAGCTTGACCCTGAATTGATTGAGCAGGTCAATGTTAACCTTGGTACGACTGACGTCGATAGCCCTACAGCATCAGCTGTTGGCGGCACCGTCAACTACCGCACGATGACCCCGACTGAAGATTTCGGCGTTAAGGTTTCGACCTCGCTGGGCGAATTTAACTTCGAGCGCCTTTTTGGCATGATCAACACCGGCAACCTGACGTCGTTCGGTACGCGTGCTTTCTTCTCGGCTTCAAAGGCTACGAATGATAACCCGTTCAACAACTACGGTGTCGTCGACAAGCAACAGTATAATGCGAAGATCTATCAGCCAATTGGCAGCGATGGTGACTTCATTGCGGTTGCAGCTAACTATAACGAAAACCGCAACAACTTCTTCGGTTCGCTGCCTTTGCGCAACGATGCAGGCCGTGTCGTTGGTTCGGGTAGCGGCAACCGTTTTCCTGCGAACAATGATGAGCGGGAATATCTGATTAACTTCCCCTGCACGACAACGGTAACCCCAGTTAATGGAACTGCTCAGTCGGCAACAACATGCGGCACGGAATTCGACCGTCGTTATAACCCTTCAAACACCGGCAGCATCCGTGGTTCGTCGAAATTTAGTTTCGGTGAAAAGCTGACGTTGACCGTCGATCCAAGCTATCAGTACGTGAAGGCAAATGGTGGTGGCACCGTTACTGCTCGTGAAGCACGTCGTGACATCGATCCGACTGGCGGCACAGCAAACTGCACGACCGTAGTAAGCGGTGCTGGCGTAAACTGCCAGGCTGGATACCTTTCGGGCTCGCCATTCTTTGGTAAGGATCTGAACGGGGATGGCGACATCCTCGATCAGGTTACCATGATGGCACCAAGCCAGACCCAAACACATCGTTATGGCGTGATCAGCTCGCTGCGTTATGAATTTAACGATGCGCATTCGGTTCGTGTTGCCTACACTTATGACCGTGCACGTCACCGTCAGACAGGCGAAGTTGGCTTGTTGGACACCAATGGCGAGCCATTTGATGTTTTCCCAGTGAACAGCCCGCAAGTTGCTTCCAACGGCGTAACGCTTCAAAAGCGTAACCGTCTGTCCTATGCAATCTTGCAACAGGTTTCTGGCGAATATCGCGGTGAATATATGGACAGCAATCTGGTGGTGACAGCCGGTGTTCGTGCACCATTCTTCAAGCGCGACCTGACCAACTATTGCTTCACCAGCTCAGCTGGCGGCTTTGTGGAATGCTTCGGCGATGCGAACCAGAACACTCTGAATGCAACGCTGAACCCAACGCAGGCTGGCCCACAAAATCGTGTCTTCAAATATGACAAGGTTTTGCCAAACCTAGGCTTCAACTACAAGTTCACGCCTGAGTTCAGCATGTTCGCAAGCTTTGCACAGGGCCTTTCGGTTCCAGGTACAGACAGCTTGTACAACGCGTTCTTCTTCCCGATCACGACCGCGCGTGCGCGTCCTGCTCCAGAAACGACAGACAGCGTTGATGTTGGCGTTCGTTACCGTTCGGGTAACATCCAGGCTCAGCTTTCGGGTTGGTTGACGAAGTTCCAAAACCGTTTGGCTTCGGCTTACGATCCAGAACTGGACCAGAACGTGTATCGTAACCTCGGCAATGTCGACAAATACGGTGTTGATGGTTCGATTTCATATCAGCCAATTCCAGAACTCGCTGTGTATGTATTCGGTTCGTACATGAAGTCGGAAATCAAGAACAACGTTGCTATCGGGGAAAACACCGACGGTACGCCTGTTTTTGCTGCGACTGCTGGCCAGCGTGAAGGTGGTTCGCCGAAATATTCGTTCGGTGGAACTGTGCGCGGTGAAGTCGGACCAGTTGTACTTGGCATTACTGCAAAGCGCACTGGCCCACGGAACATCTTCGACACGGGTGAAGCAACCTACACTGGTACGTTCATTCCAACTGGCGCTGTTCCCACCGGTACTTTGGGTGCCACATCGCGGACCCAAATCTTTGGTGCGGCTGCGCCTGCTTATTGGATGGTCAACCTTGATGCGAGCGTCAACCTTGGCTTCTTGGGCGTAAGCGACAAGACACGCTTCCAACTCAACGTCTATAACCTGTTCGACCAATTCTATGTCGGCGGTTTTGGCGGTGGCTTGGCGCAGAGCGCAACATATAACCGTACAACCGGCGTTGCGACTTATGGCAGCCCTAACTTCGTTCAAATCGGTGCACCACGCACCGTGAGCGGAACGCTTACGTTCGTATTCTAAGTCATTGAACTAGAAAATTAAAAAGGGCGGGGCTTCGGCTTCGCCCTTTTTTTATGGGTAAATGCAGCTATCGAGGCCGTCGCGTTTGACGACGCGAATGCGCGCAGCGATGCTGTTTCCGTAGCGGCGCGTGAAACCGCCCACGCCATTTACCGCGCGCTTTTTGGGTAATGGCAGAATAGCAGCCAATCGCGCGGCTTCCGTGCGGGTGAGATCTTTCGCAGATTTGTTGAAGTAACGCTGCGCGCCTTCTTCGGCGCCATAGGTACCAATGCCGGTTTCAGCGACATTCAAATACACTTCCATAATCCGGCGTTTGCCCCAGATTTTTTCGATCAGAAATGTGAAATAGACTTCGGGCACTTTGCGCAGGTAACGCGTCCAACCGGAACCCTGCCACAGAAACACGTTCTTTGCGGTTTGCTGGCTGATGGTCGACCCACCGCGGATTTTTCCGCCCTGCTGATTGCGTTTAAGCGCCTTTTCAATCGCTTCACGGTCAAAACCGTCGTGGCTGCAGAATTTTCCATCCTCGGCGGCAATGACGGCGCGGACGAGATTTGGTGAAATGTCGGAAAGTGGCGTCCAGTCGCGCTTTGCGCCATGACTGTCGAACAACATGGTCAGCGTCGTGGGCACGGGTACAACGGCATAGACGGCGGTCAACGCGACTGTTCCGCCGGTAAGATATATCGCCGTTTTCAGGCTGGAACGAAAGATACGGGCGGAAAACGAGCGCTTCGGTTTTTTCATTATCAAAAGCTAGCGCAGCGTTCTCCGCCCGTCATCTATTTTTACTTGGGATTAAGCGGTGAGCAGTAACCGCTTTTCGCCGGCGATCCGCAGCATCGCTTTTTGCAGCTTTTCGAATGCGCGCACCTCAATTTGGCGCACGCGCTCACGGCTAACGCTGTACGTCTGGCTCAGCTCTTCAAGCGTTTGCGGCTCTTCAATCAGCCTGCGCTGTGTTAGAATATGCTTCTCGCGCTCATTGAGGCTGTCCATCGCTTCGGAGAGCAGGGCGTGACGCATATCGCCTTCTTGTGCGTCGGCAACGCGCTCGTCCTGCAGCGGCGCGTCGTCGACCAACCAATCCTGCCACTGGCCATCGCCATCTTCGCGCATTGGGACGTTCAGTGACGTGTCACCGCCCATCGCCATGCGGCGGTTCATGTTGTTCACTTCTTCCTCGGACACGCCAAGGTCGGTGGCAATTTTACGCAGAGCTTCTTGGTTCAAATCGCCATCTTCAAATGCCTGAAGATTGTTTTTCATCCGGCGCAGGTTGAAGAACAGCTTTTTCTGCGCGGCAGTCGTGCCGATTTTGACAAGGCTCCAGCTGCGCAGAATGAATTCCTGCATCGACGCGCGAATCCACCACATCGCGTAGGTCGCGAGGCGGAAACCGCGGTCTGGATCAAATTTTTTTACACCTTGCATCAATCCGATGTTGCCTTCGGAAATAAGCTCGGACACCGGCAGGCCGTAGCCGCGATAGCCCATGGCAATTTTTGATACGAGGCGAAGATGTGACGTAACAAGCTGCTCGGCAGCTTTGGTATCGCCATGTTCTTGGAAGCGTTTGGCGAGCATATATTCTTGCTCAGGCTTTAAAACCGGAAACTTCCGGATTTCGCTTAGGTAACGGTTTAGGCTCGCGTCCCCCCCAAGGGCAGGTATTGTAGCCGGAACATTCTTTTTCTCAGACATGTTTTCCTCTTTCATTGTGCTTCCCACCGGGCCTCATCAAGCACCCGCTAGCAAAGCGTTCCCTTCGAAACCTTATAATCGTAATTGGCTTAACAGAAGCTGCATATCTTCTGGTATACCACATTCGAACCGTAAGGTTTCTCCAGATATCGGATGAATAAACCCCAACGAGGCAGCATGCAATGCTTGTCGGTCGAACGGAGCCTTATCTGGTCCGATTTTGTAAGGGTTTTGTCGATTAGAATAAACGCTATCGCCGATTAGTGGATGGCCAATATGCGCCATATGGACGCGGACTTGATGAGTCCGTCCCGTTTCCAACGTGCATTCGACGACTGCGGTTTTTGAAAATGCTTCAGTCATGCGAAAATGGGTGACCGCATGCTTACCTTTTGAGTCGGGCAACACCGCCATTTTTTTACGGTTGGTCGTTGACCGGCCAATTTGTGTGCGCACCGTTCCGGCAGGCGGAGCAGGGATGCCGTTGACGATCGCGATATATTTGCGTTCGATGTCATGCGCGGCGAACAATTTTGCTAGGCCCTCATGCGCGACGTCGCTTTTCGCGACGACCAACAGCCCCGATGTGTCTTTATCGATACGGTGGACAATACCTGGACGCTGCACACCGCCAATGCCGGATAACTTTCCGTGACAATGGTGCAGCAGCGCATTGACCAATGTTCCGTCGCTATGCCCGGCTGCAGGGTGCACGACCAAACCAGCGGGTTTGTTGACGATGATCAGATGTTCATCTTCGTAAACGACGTCGAGCTGAATATCTTGCGGGATTGCTTTGTCCGGCGTGGGGGCGGGGACATGCAATTCAAAATGCTGTCCGGACATTTTCTTGCTTGCGGCATCAAGGAAGCTTTGTCCGTTGATGCGCAACGCTGCGTCAGCGATCAGGGCCTGAACACGTGCGCGCGAAAATTGCGGTAGCGCGGCTGCAAGCGCACTATCGAGCCTTCCTTCGCCCAAAACACCTGTAAATGTGGTATTTTCCCCAACCATCGCATACACATGGGTGATGGCCCTGCATTTATCAAGCAATGACCAAAAACAACTTTTGCGTTGGGCGGCGGACGCCGGCCATAATGAATGTTGTGGTATGCTGCGTGGCAGGGACCAGAAGGTCATGGCCGTGGAATGGGCAACCAATGTAGCCGCCGATCCGTCGCGGAATTTTGAAATCGATCCTGCCGTACTTATCGCGGTGCATAAGGATGCCAGAGCGGGCGGCATGCCGCTTTTGGGCTATTTTCATTCGCACCCGAATGGCTTGGCGAGGCCTTCTGCGTCGGACATCGCGCAGGCGGCCCCCGATGGCCTGATATGGCTCGTGATCGCACGGGGAGCGGTCACGGCATGGCAACCCATCGCTATTGGTACTCACGTCACAGGATTTACCCCAGTACCGCTGATCGTGGAGGGTTGAATCGCGTGAAAACACAGTCCATGACCGCCATCAACATGCTAGCAAGCCCAAGGAACTATTTTTAATGTCGGACACGGAAATCGAATTTGCCAGCCTCCTTTGCTCGCGCCTGTGTCATGATCTTTTGAGCCCTGTCGGCGCCATGAATAATGGTCTTGAGCTGCTGGCGGACGAGCATGATCCCGAAATGCGGCAACGGTGCATGGATTTGCTGGCGGAAAGCGCCAAATCAGCGGCGGATAAGCTGAAGTTTTTCCGCCTCGCTTTTGGTGCTGCGGGAGGTTTTGGCTCGGAAGTCGACCCGAAAGAAGCGCGGGGCGTTATTGAACCGCTGATAACCTCAAGCGGTCGTACAGTGCTGGAATGGGCTGTTCCTGCGCAGATGATGCCCAAAAGGGCGGTCAAGATCCTCTTGAACCTGGTGCTGCTGGCGAACGAAGCATTGGTGCGCGGCGGCACTTTATTCGTGGGCGCTGAAGCAGGATCGAACGAGCAGGAAATTGTTATTCGGGCGAGTGGAACCAAAATTGTTATGGATTCCGCTGTGCGCGACGCGCTGACGGGGAAGCTTGATGCCGCGATGGTAGATTCCCGCACTGCTGCGGCCTGGATGGCGCACACGCTGGCCGTACAGGGCGGCGGGATGATCCAGCTTGCTGAGCCCGATGCCGAACATCTCGTCATCGGCGCGCTCATTCGCACGTCGTCGGTCTAGCGTTCTCAACATCTTTTTAACCATCTGATGTCACATGTCGTGTCCGTTATAACGGATCGGCAGATATGGACGACTTGATTGAAGACTTTATTGCTGAAACGCGCGAGACGCTTGAGGCGCTGACAAGTCAGTTGGTCGAGTGGGAGCGTCGGCCGCATGATCGTGCATTGCTCGACAGCGTATTCCGGTTTGTGCACACCGTAAAAGGCAGCTGCGGCTTCCTGTCACTCCCAAGGCTGCTCCGCTTGAGCCACGCGGCCGAGGACGTGCTGAGCGCCGCACGCGATGGCGAGGTAGAGGTGTCGGCTGATCTGGTAACCGCCGTTCTCGCCGTCATTGACCGCGTCGCTATTCTAACCGAGGCACTTGAGTCCGGCGCATCTGTCTATGATGACGATGACGTCTTAACGGGTGCCCTGCGCCAATATTTGGGCGACAAACCCACAGGCATCGTTACTGACCCAGTCGGTGAAGCCCGTGACGTACTGGCGCATGAGGATAGCCAGTTACGCGGCAAAACGCGAACGGTGCGGGTATCGCTTGCGCTACTCGACAATTTGATGAGCGGGGTCTCGGACATGGTGCTCGCCCGCAACGAGGTGTCGCGTCAGCTTCGTAAGGTGAACTCCAACGCCGATCTTGCTTTGTCATTTGCGCGTTTGTCTTCGTCTGTGGCCGAACTGCGCGATGCCGTTGGCATGATGCGTATGCAGCATATCGATAAATTATTCTCGGCACTGCCAAGGCTTGTCCGCGACATAGCAATTGAGCTTGGCAAAGAAATAGAATTGCGCATCGACGGAAGCGAAGTCGAAGTGGACCGCGAAATGATCGAGGCGTTGCGCGATCCGCTGACGCACATTCTGCGCAATGCGGCGGACCACGGAATTGAAAGTGCCGATGAACGCCGCGCTGCTGGCAAAGATCCCGTAGGCCATATTCGCATCTCGGCCCGTCAGTCGGGCAACCAGATCATCATTGATATTGTCGATGATGGGCGCGGGATCAATGTCGACAAGCTGGGTATTCGTGCAGTAGCCGCCAATGTGACGACCGTCGGCGAATGGCAGAAAATGTCTCGTCGATCGCAGCTGAACACCATTTTCACGCCTGGTCTGTCGACCGCAGACAGTGTTACGTCGATTTCGGGCCGCGGTGTGGGCATGGACGTTGTTCGCAACAATCTGCAAGCCATTGGCGGCACGATTGAATTAGAGAATCATGAAGGTCATGGTCTGAAAATAACGTTGCGTTTGCCACTAACGCTTTCAATCATAGCAGGGCTTTCGGTGCGCGCTGGTTCGCAGATTTTCGGCATCGCGCGCAGTTCGGTGGTTGAGATGGTATCAACATCCAACCCCAACGCTATATTTGAAGAGTTGGGTGGGCGCAAAATTGTTCGTATTCGCAACAAGCGATATCCCTACAAATCACTTGAAGAGATATTGGGTATCGCCCACGACGCACATAGCGCCGGAGAGAGCCGCACGCTCATCGTAATGCGTCCCGCGGTCGGAACCACATTCGTTTTGGAAGTGGCCGCCGTTATCGACAATGAGGAACTGGTGGTAAAGCCGGGCGCGCCATTGTTGATGGGCAATGGCCTGTTCGCTGGAACGTCGCTGCCCGACAATGGCCGACCTATGCTGTTACTCGACGCAAGTGGGCTTGGCACCGCTATGGGTCTGACTGCTACGGACAAAGACGATCGCGAGATCGACAGTCGTGCTGATGCCGAGCGCAAAAGTAACGGCCCATCTGCATTGCTGTTCATTGCCACGGACGGCCGCAAACAGGCCATTCGTTTGTCCGCAATCGAGCGCATGGAAGATATTGATGTCGCCCAGATCCAATATGTTGGCGGAAGAACACGGGTTTCTGCCGACGGCGGCTTGTATGATTTATGGGAATATGAATCTGCAGCTGACGACGGTTTGGTAAAAGTGTTGCGACTTAGCGATGGCGACAGCACTTGCTATCTTGCAGTCAGCGACGTCTTGGACATTTTTAGCATCGCTAGCGATATCATGCCCAGCGCCGAACCGGAACAGCATGAAGGTGTCGTCTATGCCTTTGGGGAGCCTGTCGAGCTGCGCAACATGTTCTCATTTTTCGAAACATATGATCGCACGCGCCGAAATCGTAGTTCGGACGCATTGTGTTTCATTGATTGTCCAGAAGATTCGCAATGGGAACGGACGATATTGGCGCCGTTGCTAACAGCATCGGGATATGCGGTGAGTTTTGATGAGCATGATCAATCGCGCGCCGCCATTATATTACAGCGTGATGTCGCCAAGGCGCGCGAACGGGCAACAGACCCACGAACGCTCCACCTGCGCGATTCCAACCACAGCCTGACCGAGCCGATTGCGAGCATTTACCGGTATGATGGCGTCGGGTTGATATCGGCGATCGAAGAGAAGTTGGCGGCGCGCGCATGACCTACACCTTATATCTGATTGCGGATTTGGCAGGGTCGCGGGTTGCGATTGAGAGCAGCCAAGTGGAATCGGTCGTCCATGTTCCGGACGTCGTGCCGGTGCCCATGTGCGACCCGTCCATTGCTGGAATTTTTGCGCTCAGAAGCCGTGTCCTGACGCTTGTCGACACCCAGTTCTACATTACGGGCGTGCAGCAAGCGGCCCATAAAGGCTCTTTGGCGGTCGTCACAGAAATCGCGGGGCATCAATATGGACTGCTCGTCGACAAGGTTCATGACGTCGTTCCAATTGCGGTCGAGCAGGCCGATTCAAATATCCGCCCGCTTGCCGCGTGGAACCGATATGTCGATCACATCGCCACGCATGAAGGCGAACTGGTGATGATATTAAACACCGACACGTTGGTTTCGGGGCAAACGGTTCCGGCGACCTAATTTCACCAGGTCGCTGCGCAAATTAACGTGTCGATAAGAACGCGGAGATACAGTCTCCATTCTGGTCGGAAAAAGGGTGTTAGGTCACATGAAATCCTGTTTGATTGTCGACGATAGCAAGGTCATTCGTAAGGTTGCCCGTCATATTCTGGAAACCATGCAATTCGAAGTGGCTGAGGCGGCCGATGGTAAGGAAGCGTTGGACCATGTCGCGCAGATAAAGCCCGACGTTATTCTGCTGGATTGGAATATGCCGATCATGAGTGGGATGGATTTTTTGCGTGCCTATCGCTCGATGAATGGCGTGTCATCCGCCAAGGTAATATTCTGCACAACGGAAAATGGCATCGGTCATATTCAAGCGGCGATTGACGCAGGCGCAGACGAATATGTCATGAAACCGTTTGACCGCGAAACGCTTGAGTCAAAACTGCAAATCCTCGGCTGTATTTGAAGCACCAGAATGCGCAGAAGATCGGCAGTATTGGGTGGCAGTTGGCCACATGTGGCGGCAACCCCAATTAGGGTTATGCTTGTCGACGATAGCGTTGTCGCACGTTCGATTTTTGCCCGCGTTCTGGGCAAGTGCGACGGCATAGACATCATTTGCGAAGCATCGGATGGGGACGCTGCCGTTGCAAGTCTCGACGAAAATGAAGTCGATATCATATTGCTGGATATAGAAATGCCGAAGCGTTCGGGATTGGATGCGCTTCCCGACATTCTTGCAAAGGCGAATGGCGCACGGGTGCTGGTCGTGTCGGCATTTGCTGAAGAAAATGGCCCCGCTGCCGTTCAGGCGCTTTCGCTCGGTGCATGTGACACGTTGGCAAAGCCCGGCCGCACCGGTTTTTCGGGACGCTTTTCAGAAATTTTGATCGACAAAGTATTGCGATTGGGGCGGTCGGCGCAAGAACGCACCGACAGCAAATACGCAGCACGGCCTCTTCCGGATTATCGCGCATTAACGAAGCCACACTGTATCGCGATTGGATCATCGACGGGCGGCATCCCGGCAATCCAACACATATTGCGCCATTTGGATGACTCTCTCGACTGTCCTATTTTTATCACGCAACATCTGCCCGCTGCATTCATGAACTTTTTTGCGCGTCAACTCGCTGGTCTTACAAAGCGAACTGTGAAGGTTGCTGAAACCGGCGAGCGCGTAAAACACAATCACGTCTACCTCGCACCGGGGCATGCCCATCTGGTGTGCCACAGGGACGGCAACGATGTCATCATCGGCCATCAATCGCGTTATAGTGCAAGCAGTTATTGCCCATCGGTCGACGCAATGCTTGCATCGGTGGCGCGGGCCTATGGAAGCGATGCCTTGGCGCTTGTTTTCAGCGGCATGGGTAATGATGGGCTCGTCGGTGCGCGCACCTTTAACGCATGCGCAGCGCCCGTTTTCGTTCAAGATATGCAAAGTTCGGTCGTCTGGGGTATGCCGGGTGCAATCGTGAAAGAAGGCTTGGCCGCAGCGATTATGACACCAGCCCACATGACCGACATGCTTTCACGGCTTGCAACGTCATCATGAGCATCGCGGAAGCCAACGCTTACAGGACGCTATCGGCGGCACTGGAAAAACATACCGGGCAAACGGTTCCTACAAACCGGCATTGGCGAATTGATATGGCGCTTAAGCCTTTGATGCGGCGTAACTCTGTTCCCGACCTACAAACGCTGGCTGCGTTGATCGAGATGGATACGGACCCCAAATTGACGCGCGCGTGCGTGGAGGCAATGGTGAATAACGAAACGTCTTTCTTCCGTGATCAACCCAACTTTGCGCTGCTGGCTGGCCCCGTGCTCGACCATATTCGTGAATTACGTTCGGACACGAAAAGGCTGCGTATCTGGTCGGCTGCCTGCTCGACGGGTCAAGAGGCCTATTCTCTCGCCATTACAATATTGGAAAACGCCGAAAAATGGCGTGGTTGGACAATTCAAATATTGGGGACCGATGTATCTGCCACGGCCTTGGCACAGGCGCGGGAAGGGCGGTATTCGCAGTTTGAGATTCAGCGTGGCCTTCCCGTGGGCCACATGCTCCGCCATTTCGAGCAACAGGGCGAAGAATGGGTGGCCAAAGATGCGTTGCGCAAAATGGTGACGTTCACGGAGCATAATATGCTGACGCCCGTGCGCCATTTTGGCCGCTTTGACGTCATTTTATGCCGAAACGTGCTGATGTACCTCAGCGATGACAAGCGCACACATATTTTGGAAGCGATTGCGCCATCGATGGAAGAGGGCGGGCTTTTGATGCTGGGTGCCGCCGAAACTGTCATTGGGCAAACGCAGAAGTTTCGCGCGAGCAGAGCATTTCGCGGTTTTTACGAGTTAGCGCCGGACCAGAACGGCGGGTAACCAGCAAAAGTTTCCCGCACCGGCTGATATTGCGTGCAACGGTGGACTTACCTATGGTCGTTTCATGACCATGATCTGGAACCCATCACCCAATTTTGGCGAGCGCAGCTTGCCGATCACGATGCTTGTGTTGCATTATACCGGCATGCAGTCGGGTGCAGCAGCCATTGATTGGCTCGCGAACCCCGCGTCCAAAGTGTCTGCGCATTATGTCGTCGATGAAGATGGCCAGCTGGTCCACATGGTGCGTGAGGAACAAAGGGCGCAGCATGCCGGGCTTTCCTATTGGCGCGGTGTGACGGACTGTAACAGCGCCAGCATTGGTATTGAGATCGTCAATCCCGGGCATGAATTTGGCTATCGCCCGTTTCCCGAAGCGCAAATGGACACAGTGACGCGTTTGGTCGCCGAACTTGTCCGCACCTACGCAATTGATCCGCGAAACGTCGTTGGTCACAGCGACGTCGCGCCAACACGTAAGGAAGATCCCGGCGAGTTGTTTGACTGGGAACGGTTGGCAAAGCTTGGGCTTGCTGTTCCGCGTCCGCGGGAAAAGCTGGTCGATCCCGGTTGGCCCGACGCCGCGTTCCTTTTGGCGTTAGAACGTTATGGTTACAGCATTTCAGATGGACGTGCGGCCACGGTCGCATTCCAGCGTCGTTTTCGCCCCGAAAATATTGAAGGCGTGATCGACGGGGAATGCCGGGCAATATTGCTGAGCTTGCTCTTGGAGTATGAAGGCGGACCTGCTATCTAAGCCATGCCAGAGGGTTGGGCGACCGCCGCTTAGTGGGTAACTGCTATGGGGAGGAAAGTCCGGGCTCCAGCGAGGAACGGTGCCGGATAACGTCCGGCGGAAGCAATTTTAGGGAAAGTGCCACAGAAAATAGTCCACCGCATTTCGATGCGGCCAGGTCGAAACGGTGCGGTAAGAGCGCACCGCGCTTTTGGTAACAAAAGCGGCAAGGCAAACCCCACCGGGAGCAAAACCGAATAGGGGCGGCACATGGCATCCTCCTGCCAGTCGCCCGGGTTGGTTGCATGAGTGCCGCAGCAATGCGTCGCCTAGATGAATGGTCGCACATCCGCTTACGCCTCGGCCGCAGCGGAGGACAGAACCCGGCTTACAGACCCTCTGGCTTTTTACCCCATGCCCAATAAGCGACGCCCAATATGGCAATCAGGACTGCCTCGACGATGATTGGCGGGGCAACTGGGGCGCTGAACCCATCTATTGCTATGCTGACAAAGCGCCCAACCAAGGTTGCGCTCAACAGGACCATTGCGGCAATGAGCGCGCCCCGATGTTGGCGGATCGCGGCGAACAAGGTGAGGGCGCCGATGCCTAAAAATAGGCCGCCAACATCCGCGCGCAGGTTCGCCCGACCAATATCGCCAACGGCCTGCATACCACGTTCTGCAAAAACTGCGTCGAGGCTAAACCAATGTTGGGCCACGCCAAGCAACGCAACTGCGCCAATTATGGCGACCAATACACGCAATATTATATTCATGACCCCTCCGTTTACGCGA
>CAZCXQ010000024.1:1287-17700 GCA_964502655.1 uncultured Sphingorhabdus sp. | reverse complement strand
TGGCGGACCACATCACCGATGGAAAATGCAGCTTCAGCTTGTTCGGGAAGAGGAATTTGTGACGTCATGTGACTAATATCATGCCTAATGCCGTGCAAATCAACCTTCAGTCTTGGCAAAGCGAAAAACATCAGTTAATGGCCCCGCTCTGTCATCGGGACGCGCTGGTTTACCAGCAATGACCAGTCCTAATGATTTGCGGAGAGATGGCTGAGTGGTCGAAAGCACCGCACTCGAAATGCGGCGTGCCGGTGACGGTACCTAGGGTTCGAATCCCTATCTCTCCGCCAATTTATTTGGCGCTACTTTCAGCGGCTTTGACGTAATCAGAACATCATAAAGTCAGCAAATAAGCGATGACCTGTTCGCGCGCTTTACGGTCTTGAATGCCGTTAAAGGGCATTTTGGTGCCTGGCACCGTCTTCTTCGGGTCAGTTAGCCACCGGTCGAGCGTTTTGGCGTTCCACGTTAGTCCGGATGCCTTGAGTGCGGGGCTGTAGGCATATCCTGCAAGCGTGCCAGCGCGGCGGCCGCCGACGCCGGCTAGACTTGGACCAAAGGCTGTCTTTCCAGCCTGTGTCGAATGACAGCCAGCGCATACTGCAAATGCGGGTGGGCGTGCTTGCTGTGCCGTCGCCGGACTAAATAAAGGGGTTGCCGCCAAAAATAAGGGAAACGTGGCAAGAGCCACCGATAGCGGGAAATAGCGCACGCTTAGCCTCACCAGTTAAGTTGATCGATAGAAAAGGGCGACGGCAGGATGACCCGCCGTCGCCTTCAATATGGGTTATTGGAAGCGATCTGCGTCCATGACCTTTGTCCATGCCGCGATGAAATCGGCCACGAACTTTTCTTTCGCATCGTCCGAAGCATATACTTCGGCGACGGCACGCAGCTCGGAATTCGACCCGAAAACGAGGTCTACCGGTGTTGCGGTCCACTTGGCCGCACCGGTTGCCCGGTCCTTGCCTTCATATAGGCCAGCATCGGTCGCCGACTTCGCCCATACTGTGTCCATGGACAGCAGATTGGTGAAGAAGTCGTTGGTCAGCGTGCCTGGCTTGCTGGTGAAGACACCGGCAGTCGAACCGCCCGCATTCGCACCCAGAACGCGCATACCGCCAACCAATACGGTCGTTTCTGCAACGGTCAGGCCAAGCAAGTCCGCCTTATCGATCAGCGCTTCGGTTGGACCGAAATAGGAATCTGATGCAAAATAGTTACGGAAACCGTCGGCTTTGGGTTGCAGCTGGTTGAACGATTCCACATCGGTTTGGTCCTGTCCGGCGTCGACCCGTCCAGCCTTGAACGGAACGGAGACGTCGTGCCCAGCAACCTTTGCAGCTTGTTCGATGGCGGCATTGCCGCCAAGCACGATCAAGTCAGCGATGCTGACCTGCTGGCCGGCCTTTGCGCCCTTGTTGAACGCGGTGCGGACCGTTTCAAGCTTGGCCACAACCTTGCTGACTTCGGCAGGGTCATTGACGGCCCAATCCTTCTGCGGCGCGAGGCGCAGACGGCCACCATTGGCTCCGCCACGCATATCGGTCGAGCGGAAGGTTGATGCCGATGCCCATGCTGTCCGTACCAGCTCGGCGGTCGTTAGGCCTGAAACCAAAATGCTGGCCTTCAACTGAACAATATCCTCCGCACCGATGGTGGCATAATTCGCCTTTGGTAGCGGGTCCTGCCACTTCAAGGTTACTTTTGGCGCGTCTTTACCAAGGTAACGGGCTTGCGGCCCCATGTCGCGGTGGGTGAGCTTGAACCATGCCTGTGCGAATGCGTCCGCAAACTCTTGCGGATTTTTCTGCCAGCGCTTTGTAATCTTCCGGAATCCGGGGTCTTCACGCAATGCTATGTCGGTGGTGAACATGATGGGTGCATGACGCACGTCAGGACGATGTGCGTCTGGAACCATGTTCGCGGCCGATGGGTCGGTTGGAATCCACTGTACCGCGCCAGCAGGGCTTTTCGTCTTTACCCATTCAAAGCCGTAAAGATTGTCCAGATACTGCGTGGTGAACGCGATTGGATTGGACGTCCACGCACCTTCAAGTCCGCTGGAAATTGTATCTTCCGAATGGCCTTTGCCGCATTTGTTGGTCCAGCCCAACCCTTGCTGTTCAATGGGTGCCACGCCGGGGTCTCCGGCAACGCACTCTTCTGGCTTCTTTGCACCATGTGCTTTTCCAAAGGTGTGCCCACCCGCGATCAGCGCAGCTGTTTCGGCATCGTTCATCGCCATCGCGCCAAATGCGCGGCGGATGTCTTGCGCCGCGGCGAGGGGGTCAGGAACGCCGTTTGGACCCTCTGGATTGACGTAGATCAGACCCATTTGCGTTGCCGCCAATGGACCCTTCAAATTGCCCTTTGCGTCGCGGCGTTGGTCCGTTAGCAATTTGGCTTCAGGTCCCCAGAACACAAGATCAGGCTGCCATGTGTCGACGCGACCGCCAGCAAAGCCAAGGGTTTTGAAGCCCATATCTTCCATGGCCACATTTCCGGAGAGAACCATCAGGTCGCCCCATGAAAGTTTACGGCCGTATTTTTGCTTGATTGGCCATACCAAGCGGCGTGCCTTGTCGAGGTTTACGTTATCTGGCCAAGAATTAAGCGGTTCAAACCGCATTTCGCCGCCGTCAGATCCACCGCGACCATCGCCGGTGCGATAGGTGCCGGCGCTGTGCCATGCCATGCGGATGAAGAACGGACCATAATGGCCATAATCAGATGGCCACCAAGGCTGCGATGTTTTTAGGACCTTGCGGATGTCTGCCTTGACCGCATCAAGGTCGAGCGTGGCGAATTCGGCGGCATAGTTGAAGTCGTCGCCATAAGGGTTTGCGCGCGCTTCATTTTGGCGCAGAGCGGTCAAGTCGACTTTCTTTGGCCACCATTCCGCTTTCGGTTCAGTGGTTTCGGCATGTGCCGCAGATGCGAGGGCCACTGGTGATGTGGCGGCAAGCAACGCGACGAGGGCGATGTTGCGTATTTTCATGAATATGTTCTCCCGTTTAACCGTAGACACCCGTTTGGTGTAGCGTGCAGTTACGCGCGATGGTTTTTCAAACCCAACGAGATTGATTTGTCACAATAATCGATTGCATTGATAACACCGACGGAAGGTGGGGCCTAAGAAGGAAATGCGACGATTGTTTCGGGCGCACGAATGCAAAAGGGGTGGCTTTACTTTTCGTGCTTCGCTAGCAGCACAACGAACGATTTTTGGGAATCATTGATGCGTAAACTGATAGTTCTTCTTGCTTTGTCTTCGGCATTGACTGCCTGCAGCAGTTCGCAACTTGGCGGACCCGACAGTCTTTCGGACATAAAGGTGGTCGAGAGCGACGTTTTACCAGAGCCTACACGACTTGATCTGTTTGAACAGAACAGGCCATATCTCATTGGGCCGTTTGATAAGCTGACCATCGATGTTTTCGGCATTGAAGAGCTCAGCAAGCAAGAAGTCCAAACCGATGCCGGCGGACGTATATCCTTTCCTTTGGCTGGCATCATTGAAGCTGCTGGCAAAACACCGGGTGAGCTTGAAGAAGAAATTGAGGGCCGGCTTCGTGGTCAATATGTTCGCGACCCGCAAGTGACAGTCAACCTCAAGGAAACTGTTAGTCAGGTGATCACGATTGACGGCCAGGTTCGTGAACCAGGATTGTATCCCGTTATCGGAAAAATGACGCTTATGCGGGCGGTTGCCATTGCCAAAGGGACGGCAGAATTTGCCAAGCTGGATGACGTCGTGATCTTCCGGACGGTAAATGGCCAGAAGATGGCGGCACTGTATAATCTGAAGTCCATTCGCCGCGGGATTTACAATGACCCGGAGGTATTCGCGAACGACGTGGTCGTGGTCGGTGACTCACAAGCCCGCCGCATTTTCAAGGATGCGTTGCAGGTGGCGCCAACGCTGTTGACGCCGCTCGTCTATATTTTGACCACGAATTAAGTCCCGATTTTACGCCCAGTCGGGGCGCGTCGTTCCGATGGAGTGTTAGCCCGTCTGGGCATTGGCGCCATTTGGCGTGAAATACACGTGTGAATTCAGGGCATCGACGGCCGTTGCGGCTTCCTGTTCCATTTTCTGAAGATAGATAAATCGATGTTCAAAGAAGTCGGTTTCACTGACTTTTTCAAGCTGTCCACATAGCTGCGATAGCGAACGGGCGCCCATGTTGTTGCCGGAACTTTTGAACGCATGCGCGCAAAAGCGGAATTCGGAAACATCGCGTTCCGCAACGGCTTTACGTAGGGGCCCCAGTGTTTGTTGGACATCTTCGACAAAGCCTTCAATCATCGCATTCACAAAAGCGTGATCACCAATAGACAGAAGATACTGGATTTGATCTTTGTCGATTGGCGCTTCGGCTGCGGGCATATCTTCGTAGATGGATTTGACGTTATGTATTGGGTCGCTGGGTGACGCGTGCTGAATTAGCGGCCCATTTGTGTCGCCACAGCAATATTTTTCTATGATGTTTAAAAGCATTTGCGCGTCCACAGGCTTAGTGATGCGCATATCCATTCCCGCATTTCGGCACTTAATCTCTGTTTCACAGGTCGCGTCAGCAGTTACGCCGATAATCGGCAGGTGGTTTCCTTCGCCTTCCATCTGACGCCAAATGGCGCAGGTGTCGATGCCATTCAGCCGCGGCATATTCACGTCGAGCAGCAATATATCGACGCCACCCTTTGCCATTTCCTGAAGTGCCTCATCGCCGTCGGTGACCATGACGACTGTATGATGTGCCGCTTCCAAAATAGCGGCCAGGACATTCCGGTTCGTCCGGTTGTCGTCGGCCACCAATATCCGTTTTGGCGTGTAGCTCGTGGACGATGGTTGTTCGGTGCGATGGGTGATGCGCATTTGCCGGGCGAAAGAGCAACCAATGCGAATAGCACTGCGGAGTTCAGCAAAGTTCGGCGTGGCGGGTATGATAGAGGCAAATGCTGCTCGAAGCGTTAAATCTTCCAACTCCACTGCCTCATGCTCGGACACGAGCACAGGGGCTATTTCCGCTTCGGCAAAGAACGACCAGATGGCGTCTTCCGCATCGATATTTTGGGCAAGATTCTCGGCCATCAGCGCAACGCTGAATTCGGCCAGATCAAGGGTGGCGAGCGCTGCGGCAAGTTCATCATGATTTGTGCAAGGGACATGGCGGACAAAGACGTTTTCCTGTGACTGTGCACTGGCCAGTAGCTCTGGTTTTATACGACCAAATGACAGGATTTTTATCGCGTTTGCGGCATGCACGCCATCAACAACGTATTGATCATCGATCAAATTAATGGGTATCTCGATGCGGAAGGTGCTGCCTTGGCCTATTTCGCTTTCAACGGAAATTCTGCCGTCAATTTGTTCGGTAAGTTGCTTACAGATCGACAGACCAAGGCCGGTACCGCCAAACCGATTCAAAACGCTGTCATCGGCTTGCTGGAATGGCTGAAAAATGCGCTCACACGCCGTCTTGGAAATGCCAATACCCGTATCTGATACCGTAAACCAGATGTGACTCCGATCCTTTTTGATGACGATACCGCTGCTGAGGGTGATTGATCCTGACTCTGTGAACTTGGTCGCGTTGCCAACTAAATTGAGGAGGATGTTCCGGATGGCGCCGCTCGGCCCTTCAACAAGCCGGTCACTCATGGGTTGCGCCTGAAGATGCAGGCTAAGACCTTTGTCCTGCGTTCTCACGGTCATGATGTCACGAATTTCGGTTAACAGATCGGTGGGCCGGAATATTGCCGACTTCACTTGCACCGTTCCCGTGCCGGTCTTGGCAACATCGATCAGCTGTTCAATCAGGTTTAGCAAATGTTCACCGGCAAGAACAGTTGCTTCGACCATTTCCTTCTGAATCCTTGGCATCTCCGACTGGCGCAGGTGATTTCCATAGCCGATGATGGCGTTCAATGGTGTCCGCAGCTCATGGCTGACGCTGGCGAGAAAATAACTCTTCGCTTTGCTGGCTTCTTCTGCCTGTTCTTTTGCATAAGAAATTCTTTCGATGATTGTCGAGCAATACGCGGGAATGGCAACCAATGCGAGCGCGAGTGCGATGCCCGAAAATTGATTTTGTTGCCAATAACCCGTTGAAAATACAACGACACCAAAGGCCACCGTCGAGAGGACCGACGCTACAAACAGCCATCTAACGCCATATCGAAAACCGTTACCCAATATCATCCACAGAATGATGGGGTAAAACATTGATGAATGCTCTGGCTCGCGCATCATGAGGCCAAACGCCAAGATGACGTCTAAAATGATCGCTGCAAGCCAAAGGTCTTCTTGTCGCCAAACGCTATAACGTTTCAAAGCGTAAAGTACTGCGTTAAAAGACAGATACGCAACGAAGGCTAAAAAGATAAGCGTGTCGAATGCGAAAAAGTAGCAAATGGCGCCTGAAACGCTGCCGAGAATAAGTCGGTTGCGCAGGATTGCCTGCTCATCGGTTAGATCACCGCGCCACTTTGTCAGAAATGCCTTCATTTTGCCGCGAGCCTGAATGGTTGGGCGCCGCCCTTAAACAGGCTATGGAGCTTATCGACAGAGAGCGGACGACCCATAAGATATCCTTGAGCCTCGTCGCAACCGGAGGCGCGTAGCAGCGTGAACTGGGCCTCTGTCTCGACGCCCTCTGCTACGACCCGCATATTCAACGCGTGGGCCAAATGGGCGATCGTAGAGATAATGGCGCGATCCGTTGCGGACGTTTCGATCCGCGAGATAAAGGTTTGGTCGATTTTTAAACGGGTGGCCGGCAGGTCTCGCAAATATTGAAGCGATGAATAGCCTGTGCCAAAATCGTCGATCGAAATTTGAATGCCGCCCGCGCGCAAAGTTGCCAATTGCTCGCGCACCGTTTGGCTGTTGTCGATTAACAGCTCTTCGGTAATTTCAATCGCCAGCTTGCCAGGCGGAATGGCATATTTCGTGACCAGACCAAGTATCTCGGAACACATGGCGGCATATTGAAACTGCTTCGGCGATATGTTGACGGCTATGTGTGGAAGATCAATGCCTTCTTCGGTGAACAAGGCAATTTGCTTGCACACGGATTCGATTACCCATGTGCCGATACGGCCAATTAAGCCGGAGTCATCTGCCACCTTGATAAAGTCGCATGGGTACAAACATCCCCTGACCGGATGGTTCCAACGCACCAAAGCCTCAAGTCCTACATAATGGCCTGACGCTGTATCGACTATTGGCTGATATTCGAGGAACAACTGATCGCTGTTGAGTGCATCTCGTAGGTCGCTTTCGATACCTGCATTCATTTGCGCGATGTGGTTCATATGGGGCGAAAAGAAGCAGAAGCAATTTCGGCCAGAGGATTTTGCCTCATACATGGCAAGGTCAGCCAGACGCAGCAGTTCGTCCGGGGAGGTGCCATCTTCAGGAATAAGCGCAATGCCAATGCTGGCGCCGATGAGCTGCTCGACCCCGCCTATCATATAGGGCTCACCGATTTTTGTGAGCAGTTTGGTACACAGGGCGGCAGCGCTGCTATTGTCTTCGAGATTCTGAAGAACAATGGCGAATTCGTCCCCGCCGATGCGCGCGGCAAAGCCGTTACTGTCCAGGGCGGAGGTAAGGCGTTCAGCGACTTGGCGCAGCAAAATATCGCCTGTCTGGTGCCCGCGCGTGTCATTAATGACTTTAAAGCGGTCTAGGTCGAGCAGCAGCAGCGCCGCAACCTTGCCGCTTGCGCTACTCTCGTCGATAGCGGAGCGCATCCATTGCGCTAGTAAGGTGCGATTGGGAAGGCCTGTGAGCATATCATGCAAGGCGAGATGTGTCCGGTGTTCCTCGGCAAATTTGCGCGCCGTGATATCTAGGCCGGTCGTCAGGATCCCTATGGTGTGGTTATCTTTGTTGCGGAGTGGTGTTTTGTTGCAGTGAAAAATCAAATCAATGCCTTCACTGACAAATTTCTCTTCGAAATTTGGCAGCGATATCCCCGTTTCCAAAATGACGTTATTCCGGCGTGTTTCGCGCTCAACCAGTTCGGGTTCCATGATGTCCGAAATAGGTCGGCCAACCAGTTGTTCGGGCTCACGACCGAAAAGCGCAGCCTGATAGGAATTTAAAAACAGGAATTTACCATTTCGGTCAGTGGCGTTGATCAAAATTGGCGTTGTGTCGATGATTTGCTCCAACATCGACTTGCCGCCTTTATCGTCGCCGTCCGAGCTATCTGTTGCCGTCCGGTTGGTCTCCAACGATTGTTTGAGCTCTTGCTGCCGATAATGCTGGCCCAAGAGCAATAATACACGGTCGCGAAATTCGATGTGGGAAACGGGCGTTTGCAAAAAGTCGGTCGCGCCAGCATCCAGCGCAGTAATACGGCATTCCCGGTCTTGCCGTGCCGTGATGATGATCGCAGGAATATGCGCGCCAACAGTGCGTGCCCTGATTTTGCTGATAAATTCCGCACCATTCATGTCGGGCATGCGGTAGTCCACCACAAGCAGGTCTGCGGTCTCGGTCTCAAGCCATTGCAAAGCCTCAATCGCGCTGTAAAAACACTTCGCGGAGAACTCCGGACCCATCATCGCAACATATTGCGCGTAAACGCGTAGGTTGGTTGATCGGTCGTCTACAATGACAATACGCGCCTGCATGGCACGGCGGTATCGGCATATTCTCAAGGAATGGTTAAAGCACTATTCGTATTTCACAGGCTAACGGGATGATATACTTAGCGACCGGCACTTTTTTTTAAATCATGTGGAAATGGTTTGCGAAGGCAGTGATCGCTTGATTTAACGTGGGGACGATTTGCCCATGAATTGACTGTAGACCCGATTGTGCAGGGCGGGGTGCTATCCATCCCATTTCTTCAGCCGATGCCGCGCCAATGTACCGGCGGTTCAAATCACATGCAGCGCTAATCTCATGGGCGAACTCCAGCCAATTAAGCGTTTGGCCATTACTGATATGATACAGCCCATGCGCACGATCAATGATGAGGTCGAGTACGATGTCTGCCAGATGCGGTACATAGGTTGGCGAAACCATGTGGTCGGGCGATGCCAAAAATGTGTGGCCGTTTTTCACGGTAGCGATCAGCTGGTGCGCAAAATTATGTCGGTCAAAAGGTGAGAAAAATGCAGCTGTTCGCACGACCAGCGGTGTCGCCATTTCAAGCAACGCTGCATCTGCTATCGCCTTGCTTTCCCCGTAGACACTTAACGGGCTAGTTGCTGCATATTCGCTATATGGCGTCGCTGACTTACCATCAAAGACCAGATCGCTGGAAAAATGCGCATTTGGAATGCCGCGTTCCTCACAACATTGCGCAAGCCTAAGCACTCCGACGGCGTTCGCTGACATGCACGAACGGTAAGCGCGTTCGGCTTCGTCGACTTTAACCCAGCCCGTTGCGTTGATGACGGCCCATGGCGTGTATTTGTCGAGCGCGGCATTTATGCTGCTGCGGCTATCAAGCGCCAATTGGGACCGCGATGTAGTTACGATGCGAAGGCCACGATGCTTGGCTGCACGAGCCAAAGCCTGTCCCAGCGATCCTGTTATACCCGCAATCAAAAGCGGCGCTTCGGGTGGATGATTATGTGTGCGGACAACGGGCCCGGCCACAGGCGCGGGCGGGAATTTCAACCTGTCTTCACGTTGCCACCAGCCAGGCCCCGAAACCGCGGCGGGAAGCGCGGTATTATATGCAAGCGATTTAATGGTTTGCGCAAGACCTGTCGGCCGCAGAGTTCGGCCACGGGGATCGAAAACGCCGCCTTCGAAATCGACCAGTTCCTGCGTCAGCAAATTGCACCAGCCCCGTGCGCCCATCAGTGTCCAAATCGTCACCGCAACGATGGATGCGCCAGCCGCATTTAGGGCTGCGGCGTCATGCCACGCATCACGAACCCACCGCATTTGTTCTTCGCGGGTGCAGCCATTGTGGCATTCGGTCAATGCGACAGGAATCCGGTAGCGTTCCCACGCTTTTGACAATGCAGTTTTTAAACCATTTGGTGGTGACGATAAGACCCTGACGGCCTCCACATCTGCGAAATCCTGGCGACCATTGGTTCCCATATTTTGCGCCGGGTAACGCTCAATTCGATGGTCGAGAAACCGGTCACTGGTCAGGTAATGGTTTACGCCAATGATATCAGGGGGGCAGGGGGCCGCCGCAATTCTATCGAGTTGCTCTTTGAATCCTAAACCACATAGGCCATTGTAAAAGCTATGATCGGGGCCAACGAGACCGCATAGCAGGTCCCAGGTCATCCATCTTCGTTGATTGTCATAAGCAGCCTGGTCCGACATGGCCGCCGTTGCATATGTGGTGCCCAGATCTTCGGTCTGGATCAGCTTTGCATCTGGATTTACCGACCGGATTTCGCGCATCGCGGCGATGGTTGCTTCTGTCTGATTGAGGAGTGCGGTCCAAAAAGACATCTCGTCGCGTTTATGCGGATACCAATGTCCGTAAAGCGCCGAAAAACGGGCAGTGGTTAGCGGTTCATTGATAGGTGTCCAATATTCGATTGTGGGTAGTTTCCGCGCAACTTCGCGGGCATGCGCCGCCATCCCGTCAACAAAGTTGTCAGAAACTAAGCTTGTTTCGGCTGGTCCGCTGCCATGGTGGAGTAAGCCGATAATCGGCTTAATATTATGCGATACAAGTGAAGCGATATCCTGTGTTACCGTGTCCCATGTCGTTATGGCGTCATCCCAGGCGATACGATAGCGAAATGCGGTGATGCCAAGCGCGGGTAATGACTCAAGGCAGTCGGTCCGCATCTTCCGTTCGCGTGGCAACAACTGGTCCTGAAAACGGTCGCCGACCCGATTAAGGGTACATTCGAACCCGGCCCACATTTCCATCGCATTTTCCTCAGTTCATCGTGAAATACGGGAACCATCGGCGGATGGATTGGTTTCATGAGGGATATGAACTTGGGATAAATAACATGTTAATGAATGCGGCAGATGTGAATAAAATAAATCACAACGGTAAATCTGTTTTAATTTGTTTTAGTCATTTAAGGTGGAATTTTGTATTCCAAAGACCGCAACATATAATGTCACGATTTGCACGTGACTTTAAAGTTATTTATTGGGAAGAGCCAAATTTTATTAGTGGCTCTCAACCGCTACTTGATTTGCAGACGTGCAAAGGCACAGGCGTCACGGTCGCTACACCGCAGCTGCCGGAAGGCTTATCGGAGCAGCAACAGGAAATAGCGCTGCGGAGTTTGCTTGATAAACTCGCCTTATCCGGGGTCAATACGCTTGTCCGCTGGTACTATACCCCAATGATGCTGCCATTCTCCCGGCATTTGAAGGCGTCAGCGGTTGTCTATGATTGCATGGACGAACTTAGCGCGTTTCGCTTTGCGCCTCCGGCGCTGCTTCAGCGTGAGGCTGAACTGCTTGAGGAAGCGGATCTCGTCTTCACCGGTGGCCAAAGCTTATACGAGGCGAAGCGCAATCGTCACACATCGGTCCACTGTTTCCCATCCAGTGTCGATGTGGCCCATTTTGCGGCGGCAAGGACGCATGCCGACGATCCCGCTGACCAGGCGAAAATCCCGTTCCCGCGCCTTGGCTATTACGGCGTCATCGACGAACGTATTGATCTTGAGCTGTTGTCCCAACTTGCAGATGCCCGACCCGAATGGAACTTCGTCATGATAGGGCCGGTGGTCAAGGTTTCCGAAGACGAATTGCCGCGTCAGCCGAATATTCACTGGCTAGGTGGCAAATCCTATAATGAATTGCCTGAATATCTCGCCGGATGGGACGTGGCATTGATGCCCTTTGCCATTAATGAATCGACGCGGTTCATCAGCCCTACAAAAACGCCTGAGTATCTCGCTGGCGGCAAGGTCGTGGTGTCAACACCCGTGACCGATGTTGAGGCAGGATATGGCCAATGCCCACGTGTGTGCATCGCATCGTCCGCTGAAGGTTTTATCGCCGCATGCGAAATGGCGCTGATTTACGAGAAAACAGGCGAGGGCGCGAAGGTCGCTGACGCTATGATCGCCGCATCGAGCTGGGACAAGACACAGTCGGAAATGGCACAACTTATCGCCGATGTGCGATCAGTGGATGTGCAGGTCCATCCGATCACCGCACCATTGTCATGGCCCGCGCCCGCGCAGAAGCATTATGATTGGGTGGTCGTCGGCGCTGGCTTTGCTGGAGCCGTCATGGCCGAACGCCTTGCCGCTGGATCGGGGTATAATGTCCTTGTGGTTGACCGCCGCCCGCATATAGCTGGAAACGCGTTTGATGAACGGAACGCGGTGGGGCAGCTGTATCACAAATATGGGCCGCATATTTTTCATACAAATTCGGCTGACGTTTTTGAATATTTGTCGCGGTTCACCAAATGGCGGAAATATGAACATCGGGTATTAGCCAGTGTCGATAGCCAATTAGTGCCAATCCCTATCAACCGGACAACAATCAACGCGTTATACGGCCTCGACTTACAGACCGATGAACAGGCTGAAGCATGGCTCGGCGCAAGGGCGGAACCGGTAGAGACGATCGAAACGTCGGAAGATGTTGTTGTGTCCGCAATCGGCCGTGAATTATATGAAAAATTCTTTCGGGGTTATACCCGCAAGCAATGGGGTCTGGACCCCAGCGCTTTGGATAAATCTGTAACTGCGCGCGTACCGACGCGTACGAATGTCGATGACCGTTATTTCACGGACAAATATCAAGCGATACCTGCGGATGGTTATACCAAGATGTTTGAAAACATTCTGGATCATCCGAAAATTGACGTCGTCACGGGTGTAGATTTTGCGGAAATCAAGGATGCCTATTCCTATGACCGTCTCGTCTATACCGGGCCGGTCGATGAATATTTTGGCTTCTGTTATGGCGCGCTGCCATATCGTTCACTTCGTTTCGAGCATGCCGTTGTCGAGCAGGAAAGTTTCCAGCCCGTGGCCACGGTGAATTATCCGGACGAAGCGACGCCCTATACGCGGATCACCGAATATAAGCATTTTACGGGCGATACAGGCGGCGTGACGAGCATCACAACCGAATATCCCGCCGCCGAAGGTGACCCTTATTACCCAATCCCGCGCCCGGAAAATCAGAAGCTGTACAAGCGGTACGAGGCATTGGCGGCTGCTGAGGAGGGGACGTTATTCGTGGGCCGTCTTGCAACTTATAAATATTACAACATGGATCAGGTTGTCGGTCAGGCACTTGCCACATGGCGTAAGCGTGTTGTTGCAGAACAAGATCCAATCCAGAGCGTTTCTTCGGTGCAGGCCGTCGGATAAAGCCATGACCCATATGGCGGGATGCCGTTTGTAAGGCATCCCGCCCGCTCCGTTTGCGTGGCGGGGCGTTCGTGCGCGCAGCCGACGGTGTTGCATTCGAACGGTTGCCAAAAACATGCTCCGGCCTTAGCAGTGCGGCATGCACAATTCGCCACATTATGAAGAGCAATATCTATCGTTGATGCGCCGCATTTGGACCGAGGGTGCTGTTCAGCGCGATCGGACTGGTGTTGGCACCAAAGCGTTGTTCGGTGCCACGATGCGTTTTTCGTTGGCGGACGATGCTATTCCGCTGCTGACCACCAAACGAGTGTACTGGAAAACAGCTGCCCGCGAGATGCTGTGGTTTTTGACCGGCGACACAAATATCCAGCCCTTGGTTCAACAGAATGTTAAAATCTGGACCGACTGGCCTTTGGCGCGATATCGGCGCGAAACGGGCGAAGTCATCACGCAGGATGCATTTGAACAGCGCATTGTTGAAGATGATGCCTTTGCCGCGCAATGGGGTGATTTGGGGCCGGTCTATGGCGCACAATGGGTCAATTGGCCGCGTTATGAGGCGACCGACAATGGATTATTCCGCCGTGCCGAGAAGGGCATCGATCAAGTCAGCCTGCTCGTCGAAAGTTTGAAGAATAATCCGGGGTCGCGCCGCCACATCATCGAAGGCTGGAACGTTGCCGAGCTCGATCAAATGGCGCTTCCGCCGTGCCACAAGACATATCAGTTCCATGTCGCGGACAATATATTGAGCTGCATCTTGTTTCAGCGTTCGTGCGACCTTGGATTGGGATTTGCGTTCAATGCATTTTCCACCGCTTTGTTGACGCGGATGCTCGCTGCGGTCTGTGGGTATAAGGCGGGCGAGCTGATCTGGCAGGGTGGCGACGTGCATTTATATCTGAACCATGCACCTTTGGTTGAGGAGCAGTTGAGCCGAACGCCGTCTGGCAACCCCAAGCTAAAGCTTTTGCGCACGCCCGACAGCATTTTTGACTTCCGCATCGACGATTTCGAAGTGTCGGATTATCATCCGCAGTCGCACATTTCCGCGCCTGTTGCGGTCTAATTGCCGATTAGGGCAGCGATATTGACCTAAACGACCGTTTGAAATATTATAACAACCGTGGATAATAAACTACCTGAGTCGGTTCAGGTACGTAACTGCGGAGATGGTGATGGTGCACGGTATCAAGGATAATCTCGCGCCGCTTCATCTGCATGTGCCGGAACCCAAGTTCCGTCCGGGCGATAAGGCCGATTTTAGCGACATCATTGTCCCCGAGGTTGACGCTATTTCGCGCCCCGATGAGCATGCCAGCCCAGCTGACATACATGCACTTGCTTATGGTCTTGTCCGCGTCTTGGGCGATGATAATCGCGCCGTAGGCAGTTGGAACCCCGGGCTCGATGCAGATACGCTGCGGGCCATGCTGCGCAAGATGCTGTTATTGCGCGCCTTTGATGACCGGATGTTCCGTGCGCAGCGCCAGGGCAAAACCAGTTTCTATATGAAGTCTTTCGGCGAGGAAGCGACGTCGGTTGCAACCACGATGGCGCTGCATTCAGATGACATGTGTTTTCCAAGCTATCGCCAGCAAGGCATTCTGATTACACGCGATTATCCGCTGGTTGATATGATGAACCAGATTTATTCGAACAGTGGCGACCGTCTAAAGGGCCGCCAATTGCCCATCATGTACTCGGCTAAGGATTACGGGTTTTTCAGTATTTCGGGCAATTTGACAACGCAATATCCGCAGGCAGTAGGCTGGGCCATGGCGTCTGCGTCGCGCGCAGATACCCGTATCTCCGCGGTGTGGTGCGGTGACGGGTCGACAGCGGAAGGTGACTTCCACAGCGCGTTGACATTTGCCGCCGTATATAATGCGCCGGTTATCTTTCAGGTCGTGAACAACCAGTGGGCGATTTCGTCATTCTCCGGTTTTGCAGGGAGTGAGCGGACGACGTTCGCCGCCCGTGCCATTGGTTATGGCATCGCTGGGCTGCGCGTGGATGGCAATGACGCGCTGGCTGTCTTCGCGGCTATGCAATGGGCGGCCAACCGCGCGCGCACCAATGGCGGGCCAACATTGATCGAATATTTCACCTATCGCGGGGAAGGGCATTCGACGTCGGATGACCCCGGCGCGTACCGTGCGGCTGAAGAATATGCCCTGTGGCCGCTTGGCGACCCTGTGACGCGCCTTAAGGACCATTTGGTAGCGATCGGCGCATGGAGTGACGAACAGCATGAGGCGCTCATTCTGGAACTGTCGGATTTCGTAAAGGCGTCCCAGAAAGAGGCGGAGCAGAACGGGATTTTAGGCCACGGCCTGCATCACCCAATGGAAAGCATGTTCGAAGACGTGTTCGAAGAAATGCCATGGCATTTGAAAGAACAATGCGAACAGATGTTGGAAGAACAACGCGACAAATTTGGCCCTAAATGGGAGGCGCGCTGATGTCCGGGCCCGCGACCAAAACGATGAACATGATTGAGGCAATCAATAGCGCACTCGACGTGATGCTGGCGAAAGACCCCGAAGTTGTCATCATGGGCGAAGACGTCGGCTATTTCGGCGGCGTGTTCCGCGCGACAGCGGGGCTTCAGAAAAAGCATGGCAAAACCCGCGTTTTTGACACGCCCATCAGTGAGTGCGGGATCATTGGCGTTGGCGTCGGCATGGCGGCCTATGGCCTGCGTCCCGTGCCCGAGATTCAGTTTGCCGATTATATTTACCCCGGTCTCGATCAGTTGGTCAGTGAGGCCGCGCGCATGCGCTATCGTTCCGCCAATGACTTTATCTGCCCCATGACCGTGCGTTCGCCCTTTGGCGGCGGCATATTCGGCGGGCAAACGCATAGCCAAAGCCCCGAAAGCCTGTTCACGCATGTCTGCGGGATTAAGACAGTTATTCCCGCGACACCTTATGATGCAAAGGGTCTGCTGATTGCCGCAATCGAAGACAATGACCCGGTCGTGTTTTTTGAACCCAAGCGGATCTATAATGGCCCGTTCAGCGGCTATTATGATCGTCCGGTCGAACCATGGTCCAAACATGACGGCAGCGCCGTTCCAGAAGGCTATTATCGCATAGA
>CAZCXQ010000024.1:0-1277 GCA_964502655.1 uncultured Sphingorhabdus sp. | reverse complement strand
CGGTCGTGCGGGAAGGGCAGGCTGTCACGGTCCTGACCTACGGCACGATGGTGCATGTTGTGAAAGCCGTGGTCGCCGAGCACGGCATTGACGCCGAAATCATCGACCTGCGGACATTATTGCCCCTGGACATCGAAACTATTGAGGCATCGGTTAAGAAAACGGGCCGCTGTATGGTTGTGCATGAGGCGACGCGTACCAGCGGCTTTGGCGCTGAATTGGCTGCGCAGGTGCAGGAACGGTGCTTCTATCATCTTGAGGCGCCAATTGAGCGCGTGACAGGATTTGACACACCATATCCACACAGCCTCGAATGGGCATATTTCCCCGGCCCCGTGCGGCTTGCCCGCGCATTTGACAAGATCATGAAGGACTGACTTTATGCCCATATTCACATTTAACTTACCGGATATTGGTGAAGGCATAGCCGAGGCGGAAATTGTTGCATGGCATGTCAAGGTTGGCGACCGAATTTCTGAAGACCAGCCGCTGGCGGATATGATGACCGACAAAGCGACCGTCGAAATGGAAAGCCCGGTGGCGGGGATCGTGACCAAGGTTGCTGGCGAGGCGGGTGATGTCATCGCCATCGGGTCTATGCTGGTGGAGATTGAAACCGCGACTGACGTCAGTCAGGTGGAAAGCACGGTGCAGGTAGAGCCTGTTGCGACGGTCGAGGACGAACTGCCACATGCGCCTCAACCAGTCGCTGCGGAACCAGCGGTCGTGCAGGAAAGGCCTGCAGCTGCAGCGGCCCAGTCGCCTAGCATGAGCGCTGACCATAAGATTACGGCGTCGCCTGCGGTACGCCAACGTGCCAAGGAACTCGGCGTCGCATTGACTGACGTCAAGGCGGCAGGCGGGCATGTCCGGCACGCAGATCTCGACGCGTTTTTGGCCTATGGAAGTGGGCAGGGCTATCGTGCATCCCATATCAGCGCGCGCCGTGATGACGAAATTGTCAAAGTCATCGGTATGCGCCGACGTGTCGCGGACAATATGGCGGCGTCAAAGCGCCACATCCCGCATTTTACCTATGTCGAAGAAATTGACGTCACCGCGATTGAAGCGATGCGCGCCGACCTGAACGCCAATCGCGGCGCAAGGCCAAAGCTGACGATGCTGCCATTGCTTATCGTGGCGATCTGCAAGACCATATCGCAATTCCCGATGATCAACGCCCGTTACGACGACGAAAATGGCGTTGTGACGCGCCATGGCGCGGTGCATTTGGGCATGGCAACGCAAACCGATGCCGGATTGATGGTTCCCGTCAT
>CAZCXQ010000023.1:0-18665 GCA_964502655.1 uncultured Sphingorhabdus sp. | reverse complement strand
CCGTTGGCGCGCGATACATCCGAAATCGCAATGCGCGGATCGGCGCGGCGCATTGCCGTTCTGACGCTATCTTCCAAAGCTTCCAACCGTGTTTCGGCAAGTTGCGAAGTGTCCGCCTCAAGCAAAATGTGGCTACCGCCCGCAAGGTCGAGGCCAAGGTTGATGGTCGGCGTCGGCACAAATTGCGCGAGTTGCGCCCTGATGTGGGTAGGCAACACGCTTGGTATGGCGAAAAGCACACCCAGAACAATCAGGATGTTGAGCATCCATACGCGCCAACGGGGGAAATCAAGCATAGGCTGGGTCCGAACGAACTGGAAAAACGGAATTTGGGGTCGACAGAACTTCTGTTCAACCCCGGCGATTAATCGTTAGCAGCTTTGGCGCCGCGCGGCTGGACATTGGCGATGGTGGATTTAACCACCTTCACGCGTACATTTGGCGCGATTTCGACTTCGACATAGTCATCGGCAACTTTCGTCACCTTGCCCATCAAGCCACCCGCAGTGACGACGTCATCATTCTTCTGCACTGCGTTGATTTTCGCTTCATGCTCCTTGGCGCGCTTTTGCTGCGGGCGAATGAGAAACATGTAGAAAACGACGAAGATCAAAAGCAGCGGGAACAGCTGCACAAAAAATGCCGAACCGCCCGCGCCACCAGCTGCAGCGGCCAAGATAACAAACTCCATCGGAAACCTCACATTTTAAAAAAAGGCGCCCAATGCAGGCGCAGTCCTGAAACAATCGGGCGCGATTATCACCTGCACCCAGCTGACGCAACGTCAAAGCGTCCAAACCGCGCTTGCTTTTAGGAAACCAGCGCCATATAGGCGCGCTTCCACTGGCCTCGGCGAGGTCTTTGGCGGTCGGGACGTAGCGCAGCCTGGTAGCGCATCACACTGGGGGTGTGGGGGTCGCAGGTTCGAATCCTGTCGTCCCGACCAATTTTCCAAAAAAATTTGCATCAAACATGTCCGCAACGCGCCAGCGCTGCGGCTTTGCGTTTTTCACTTTCCTACAAATAACCATATTGGTTATTATTGTTGTGAAAGTGAGGACTCGGCAGCAATGGCAGATATTGACGCGCTGATTGATGACCTGATTGCCCGTGAAGGCGATTATGTAAATCATCCGGCAGACAGAGGGGGCCCGACCCGTTGGGGCATTACCGAAGCGGTGGCGCGTCGGCACGGCTATCATGACAAGATGCGCCAGCTGCCCCGGAACGAAGCGGTCGCGATTTACAAACGCGTCTATTGGCACGCCCCCGGCTTTGCAGATGTTGCCCGAATTGCGCCAAATTTGGCAGCAGAGCTGTTCGATACTGGCGTTAACATGGGCACCGGAACCGCCACGAGCTTTCTGCAGCGCGCATTGAATGCGTTGAACCGGAATGGGCGCGATTATGCGGATATTGCCGTCGATCGCAAAATGGGACCGGCAACGTTGCGGGCACTTTCTGCCTTTTTTGACACACGCGGTGCGTGTGCCGAAAATGTTCTGCTGAAGGCAATGGATGCGTTGCAGGGCGCCCATTATGTCCGGCTGGCCGAGGCGCGGCCGTCGCAAGAGGCGTTTCTTTATGGCTGGCTTTCGAACCGTATTGGATAAATGGAAAGGATTGGATTATGTCACTCATTGACGGATTAATTGGGCCAATTGCGCATATCATCGACAAAATCATACCCGACCCCAAGGCGCGCGATGCGGCCAAGCTTGAACTGCTTAAGTTAAAGGGCAGTCAGGAACTCGAGAATATCAAGACACAGCTGTCGGCGATCGTGGCGGAAGCGCAATCGGCGGACCCATGGACGAGCAGAGCGCGTCCAAGCTTTTTGTACGTCATGTATGCAATGCTGCTCTGGTCTATTCCGATGGGGCTGATCGCCGCCACCCAGCCCGAAACCGCGATCAACATCGCTGCGGGCATGAATGCCTATCTCAACGGCCTGCCTGAACCACTATATGCGTTGTTTGGTACAGGCTATCTTGGTTACACCGTTGCGCGCCAATGGGGCATATCGCGGGGCGTGGAAAAATAGTTGCGTGTGAAGGCCTTCATCCGTTACGCCTTGCTACCCAACAGGAATTCATGGGACTCAGGAGAACTAAGATGAAGAAAGTTGTCGCAACTGTTGCTGCTCTCGCATTCACAATTTCGCTCGCTGCATGCGGCGAAGCTGGCGAAAAGGCAGCTGAAGAAACCGCAGAAGCAGCCGACGCAACTGGCGAAGCTGTTGAAGCAGGTGCAGAAAATGCCATGACTGCTGCTGAAGGTGCAGCGGACGCAACCGCTGATGCCGCCGCTGATGCAACTGCAAAGACCGGCGCGGCTGTTGAAGCAGCTGGCAAGGAAATGAAGGAAGAAGCCAAGTAAGAGGCTTTTTTGGATAAAACATGAAGCCCGCCCTGCCCCGTGCAGCGGCGGGCTTTTTTTTGTGTCATGTCACCTTATGCGAAATCGGGAAATAACGCCGTTCTCGTCCTGACGGGATCTAAACCATAATGCCGCGCCAGCGCGTCGCTGGCGAATTGTTCAAACCGCATCGTGGGTTTGAGATCACGGCCTTCATATAATTGTGATGCCTTCAACCCCGGCCAATCCGCGACAATATTGCCACCGTTGGCGAGCGCGCCACCAAATAACATAGCCGCGGACGCCGTTCCGTGATCGGTGCCGCCCGTACCGTTGAACGCCACGGTCCGGCCAAATTCCGTAGCGACCATAAGCAATGTATTCTGCCATTCATTGCCAAGCGAATCGCGGAGCGCGGCAATGAGCGCATCAACTTGTTTCAGCGCTCCGTTTAGCCGCCCCTTTTGCTGAAAATGGGTGTCCCAGCCGTTGGTTTCCAACATCACCACGCGGGCACCATTGGGTCCCTGCATCAGTCTAGCCGTCATTTGCCCCAGCGCAGCGCCGCCCTTCAGCGCCTGATCCGCAGGTGCACCGGCCATGGCCTCAGTCGCTTGAGCGCCGCTCCACAAAGCCGAAAGCTGGGCGTCCTCTGCATATAGATTGGTCAAGCGGGCCATAAGGTCTGCATTGGCGTCGGGCATGCGCGAAGGGGCGTAGCTGTTCGCGGCTATCGGGCCACGCAAGGCGAGCGGCACCGACGGCGCAACCGCCAGTCCTTTGGCATCATCACGCGGCAACAGTGTCAATAACCGCCCAAGCCAACCGTCATCGCGGCCATAAGGGCGACCTGCCCCTGACTCCAATATATTTTGCGCATCAAAATGTGACCGCTCACGATAAGACGACGCGATTGCGTGGACAAAACTGGCTTGTTTCAGCGCAAACAGTTTCGCACTTTCTGTCATCGCCGGATGCAGCGTGAACATATCGTCAAGCTTGGTCCCCGTTAAGGCTTCCGCCGCCAAGTCCCCCCGCGCGCGCAAGAAATCGGGATCACCCGTCGGCGCTAACGTAGCCAATCCATCAGCCGCCCCGCGCTGAATGATGAACACAAATTTCTTATTGGTGCCAGGTGCGGCCCAGCCAGCCCCCGGAAATGCCGCAACACCCAGACCCAAAATACCAGATGCCACAAAATAGCGTCGGTTCAGCATGGCCCTATCTCCGCAAAAATTCAGGTGACAACAACAACAGCGCAAGCCCTTGAGAAGGGCTCTCGGCGCGCGCGATATTTTCGGTTGTCATCACGCCGAGCTGCCCCGACAGGATGCGCGGCGCAAGTATGCGGGCATCCACACGGTTGGCGCTGCGTTCGGCCAATCGGCTGGCAATCTCCACCCGCCGCATCAGCGCCGCACCTCCTGCCCAGTTTTCTGTCGTATCGTTAAATCCGGCAGGTGACCCGGGTTTCCAGATAGGCTGCCCCAGTTGCGCGAGCATATTTACGCCTTGCCTGCTGTTGGGCAGTTCCCGGACATTCAATGCGCGCAGCGAGGAGATGACCCAATCCCATGGCGATTTAAACTTGGCTTGCTGCGGCAGCCACATTTCAGGCGATTCAATCAATGTACGATAGAGGTGCGGCAAGTCACCACCGCTTTCCAGAAAGCTTTTCTCCAACCGCGCAACCAGTGCTGGCGGTGGCACGTCGGCCGCGAAATGTTGCGCCAGCTTTGTGGCTATATGTTTCGCCGTGGCGGGGTGCGTCGCGATATCGGACAATATGGCACGCGCTTGTGCCCCGCCCTGCTGGCTGTAGCGCCGGCCAATCACAACACGATCACCAGGCTCATGAATGGGGGCGAAAAACTGGCTATCGCCGTCCTTTCCATTCTGCGCCATGAAGCGCTGGATTGGACCCTTCGCCATCCCGCCAACCGTATACCCCGTCAACGCGCGGGCAAATTCGGTGACATCTTTTTGGTCGTAAACCGTGCGCACGCCCAGCGTGTGCAGTTCCAAAATCTCGCGCGCCAGATTTTCATTCAGCCCCAACGTCTTATTCCGTCTGGCCGCCACGCGTGTCGCAAGCGGGCTATTGGGGCCGATGGATTGCGCCTGATCCAGATAGAGCAGCATCGCCGGATGCGTGACCGCAGCGTAAAGTAAATCTGCAAATGTGCCCATGATGTGCGGCCGGATCGCCGTGAATTCATAGTCGCCCGCGAGGGCCAGCACCGGAAGCTTGTCGATAGAAACCGCAAAATGATTGGACCAGAAATGCACCAGTCGCTCGGCAAAATCGGTATCGCTACTGATCGCGGCATCCATGCGGGCATCAGCTGCCGACACATATTGAAGGCGTAGCGTGTTGACGACTTTCTCGATTTTGGCAGGGTCAATCTGCGGCATGTCGTCAGCAGCCATGGCGGCCGCGGCGTCCTTTCGCGCGGCGCGGAAATCCTTGCGGTCGAGCTGATATTCGCGAAAGCCAGCCGCGATCTCGGCACGACTTGGCTGGCTTGCCATGGCTGGAAACACCGGTTGATATGACTTGATCTGCGATTTCAACCAGTCAGCGGGGCTTGGGGGCGCGTTTCCGGTTGGTCGCGCGCCAAGCCCAAAGCGGTTCATTGCTATCGCCGCATCTATCATCTTATTCTCTCCAGAACATCGCCTGTTCAATCACGAAGATAGGCTGAGCAACATTATGCGCAATGGCCAAATTGTATGGAATTGTCGCAATGCCTAAATGCTTCGCAGATGCCATCATTCGGCGCGGCGCTCATCACCCCATATCGCGAATAGTTGCATCGCAAACCGCGCCGCCATACAGTCTGGAAAAGGCAAATTCGGGCGGGGGGTATTGCGGGTGTCAGTCACACAGGAAAATATGGGCCACGCCATAAACACAAAGCCGCGCTGGTGGTTGATCCTGATTGGATTGGCTATCGTTCTGGCAGGCGCGTTTCTCGCCCAAAGCGTTCGAACGGCAGATGGCACAATTGTGCGCGATATAAGGTTTAAAGGCACTAATGGGACAGTCATGAGCGCTTTGCTCTACGTCCCCAAAAACGCCACGCCAGCGACACCCGCGCCGGGCATAGTTGCCGTCCACGGCTACATCAACTCGCGCGAGACGCAGGACGGTTTTGCGATTGAATTTGCGCGCAGGGGCTATGTGGTTTTGTCGCTTGATCAGACCGGCCATGGCTACAGTCAGGGGCCTGCATTCTCAAACGGCTTTGGCGGTCCCGATGGTTTGAAATATTTGCGCTCCCTGCCGATGGTAGATGTTGATCAAATCGGACTGGAAGGACACAGCATGGGCGGCTGGACAGTGCTTGCTGCGGCCGCGGCCATGCCCAACGCTTATACGTCGATGGTTCTGGAGGGGTCATCCACCGGCGCGCCATTCGCGCAGGAAGGATCGCCCAATTGGCCGCGTAATGCTGCGGTGGTTTTCAGCCGTTATGACGAGTTTTCGAACTTGATGTGGGGCGTTGCCCGTGCGCAGGATGTTGCGACAAGCAGCAAGCTGCAAACATTGTTTGGCACGCAGGCGCCTGTTGTCGAAAACCGTTTATATGGCAGCGTTGCGGACGGTACCGCGCGCAAGCTTTATCGGCCGGCAACAACCCATCCCGGTGACCATGCATCGACAGCAGCCATTGGGAACGCAATTGATTGGTTTGGCGACACACTGACCGGTGGCACACCCAAACCGGCAAGCGATCAAATATGGTATTGGAAAGAATTTGGTACGGGCATTGGCCTTGTCGGCTTTGTGATGATCATGCTCGGCGCATTTGATGCGTTGGTCCGATTGCCCCTATTCGCTTCGGTGAAGGGCACAGCGGTCCCTGCCGCGGCAGAACGCGATGGCGCGTGGTGGAAAGGATTCGCGTTAAGCACCGCGCTTCCCGCTCTGTTATTCTTTCCGACGTTCATTGCCGCCTATCTTCTGCTTCCGGCATCGCATTGGCTGCCGCAGGCGGTGACGACGCAAATCACACTTTGGGCTGTCACCAGCGCTGGTGCGAGCCTGTTGATCGGTCGCATGATGGGAAGCGGCGTTGCCACGCATCAATCCAACTGGTTTAAGTCCATTTTGTTGGCTCTGGCGACCGTCGCGGCTGGCTATGCCGCACTCTTGCTCGTCGATATGCTGTTCCTGACCGATTTTCGGCTTTGGGTCGTCGCGGTCAAGTTTCCCAGCGCCAGCCAGTGGGGGATTGCCGCGATCTACGTCGTGCCAATTACCCTCGCCTTTTTGGTGACAAGCCAATCACTGGCCAATGCGACAGTGCGCAGCGACAGCGCCGGGCGTCGTTATCTGGCGGCAATATGCACGCTCATAACGGGTTTCATACTGTTGTTGGGCGTTATTTACGGCCTGCTGTTCATGACCGGTTCGCTGATTACCGCATTTGATCCACTCAGTACCGTCATTGCGATCCAGTTTGTCCCAGTGCTGATTGCCATCGCCATCATCGCGACATTCACGTGGCAACGCACGGGCAGCTATCGATCAGGCGGGCTGATCGCCGGAATTTTGGTGACGCTGTACGCCGTTGCGGGAACAGCGACGCAAATCTGATCTGGTGCACACCGGCTGATCACCATGGCACAATAAGCAGCCGTCCAACCCTTTGCCTTGGCTGATTATCATGCCGCCGCAGGTCTTCTGGCGAACAGTCCAGATCCAGCGATGATCGCATAGCAGAAAGCTGAAAGGACAAGCGCCATAGCGAGACGCCGGTTGCGTCGGCAATGACGCCGGTGATCAACGGGATAACTGCACCGCCGAATATTACGATTTTGATGATGCCCGATCCATCTGCCGCTCTCGTGCCGTCCTTGCGTTGCCGAGCAGACTTATCAGCGGGTTGGAAACGACCTGCACGATGACCACGCTGCTTGCCCGCACTAAAGTTCCGTTATTGCTCCGTCATTAGGATAGCGGGTGGGATAGCAGACAAGTAGACCTAAATGGCGGGGCTGAAATGCTTTCCGCCTGGACCCCGATGCCTGTCCAGTAACGACGCGATGGCGCGCAAATAGGGTAAGCCATCCGGCTCGATTATGATGGAATCGGATTCAATGCGGGCAAGACCCCGTTTGATAAATGCAGTCAATCCTGATCGCGTTGAGTCCAGAATATGTTCCGGAATAGTTCCAGAAGTACCTGCGCACAGCAAGTTTTCGATCAATGCCCCGCGCAACTTGTCATCCGCCGATCGCCTAATGCCTCTCGACACTGTAAAATTATGCGCAAGCGCAAGCGTTCGGTATGTTCCGGGATGCTTCTCGTTCTGAATGATGAGATCGGGGAAGTTGCTAATCGCACTCGCCCCGAGGCCAATCATGGTCGGGCAGTTATCATCTGTATAACCTTGAAAATTGCGGTGCAAAGTGCCCTGCGCAGCGGCCCTTGAGAGGCTATCATCCGGTAAGGCAAAATGGTCAAAGCCGATAGGCATATAGCCAGCCGCGGTAAGTTGCCGATGCCCCAAGTCCGCCATCGCAAAACGTTCGGCTGCACCAGGCAAGTTGCTATCATCGATACGCTTCTGACGCGGGAAAAGTTGCGGCATATGGGCATAGCCGAACAACGCGATCCGGCTGGGTTGCAGTTCGACGGCCGTAACGAGCGCGTCGCTTAAATCGTCGCTGCTTTGGCTGGGAAGCCCATACATCAGGTCGAAGTTGACGGCGTCGATGCCGACGTCGCGAAGCTGTTTCAAACAGTTGCTAATCATTTCCAGAGGCTGGATCCGGCCAATCGCGTGCTGGATGTCCTCGGAAAAACTCTGAACACCGAGGCTGACACGCGAAACGCGGCAATGTGCAAGCGTCGCCGCCCACTCTTCGGTGAAAATACGCGGGTCGAGTTCGACTGAGATATTCGGGCTGTCGCACGAAAAGGTCGTGAAAATCCGATCAATAAGCCGGACGAATTCTACAGGCGCTATCGCATTTGGGCTGCCACCTCCAAAGGCGATGTTCCGCACCTTACCGCGTCCCGCCAGGCTGGACGCGATGAGGGCGATCTCAGTCTCCAAGGCTTCCAGATAAGACGTCAGCCGCTGGGTCTTGCTGGCTGCTCCCGTGTTGCAGCCGCAATACCAGCAGATTTGCTGACAATAAGGAATGTGGACATAAAGCGAGATCGGATCGTCAGCACCGATTTCATCCAGCGCCTTCAAAAGCTCGGGCACGCCCACGCCATCGTGAAATTCGATAGCGGTCGGATAGCTGGTGTAGCGCGGCACGTTGCCGACAAGCAATTCGGGATAATAAGGCCACATCGGCGTTTAATGGATTAAATCCAGCGACCGGTCTTTGATCCTGATCAAGCCGTTTCTTGCGCGAGATCAATGTCATGCCCGCGTGTGACGCGTAACTGATTCCATAGTTTAACTGCACAGGAGTGACACAGATGGGCACCGCAAATGTCGGACGTTTTGATCGCATCATCCGGATCAGCCTAGGCATCATCTTGTTAGCGATGGTGTTTGTCGGTCCGAAGTCGGCATGGGGCTGGGTTGGACTTGTCCCACTCTTCACCGGCCTCTTTCGTTGGTGCCCTGCATATCTGCCTTTCGGCTTCAGTACCTGCAAAAAATAATCCACCACTTCCCAAAGGATAAAGTCATGAAATTGTTGAAGTACAGCCTGCTGTCCGTCGCCATAGCCGCGAGCGCCATTTCCGCCCCAGCCTTTGCCGAAGCAGGCGACACCTTCGTTCGCGTGCGCGCCATCGTGGTTGCGCCGACCGAAAGCTCGGGCGGGATATTACCGACCTTTCCGACCGAAGAGGTTAAGGTCAACAGCAGCATCATGCCCGAAGTTGATATCACGCATATGGTGACAAACAATATCGGCCTCGAACTCATCGCCGCAACCACCAAGCATGATGCGTCGGGCAAGACCGGTACGACCGGCGGTATCGGAAAGCTCGCATCGACCTGGGTATTGCCGCCGACTTTGACCGTACAATATCATTTCGCCCCGGAAGCCAAGGTTCGCCCTTATGTCGGAGCAGGCGTGAATTATACAATGTTCTATTCGGAAAAGCCCTCCGCCGGTCTTGAGACGGCCGTCGGGCAAACCGATGTCAACATGAAGGACAGCTTCGGTTGGGCGGCGCAGGCGGGGATCGACATTGATCTGAACGAGAAGATGTTCTTCAACTTCGACGTTAAATATATCGACATCGATACGACCGCGCAGCTGGCGACCACGGCGATTGGTACGCAGCGCGTTAAAATAAGTCTCGATCCGATCGTATTCGGGGTTGGCCTAGGTTTCCGCTTCTAGAGAGCCAGCGAAGACGTCACGCCACGGGGCGGCGCTTCTTGAGGAAGAGGCGCCGCTGTTTTTGTATCAGCAGCAGCCGTCGTCGGTGGTGCCATCGGCTTTTTTCCTGCGCTCATTGGCGGCATGGCACCCCTTTTTGCAGCAGCCATGATCGCCACGTTCGCCCGGCAGCGGTGCCTTGAGCGGAATCGAAATACGCACATTGCCCGCGCCGCAGACGCCGATCATGATGGGTTTTGCCGTCGCAGGCGCTGGCGGCATGACCAGTATCATGATCGCGAGCATTGTCGCGGGCTGCTTCACAGCTCGTCCTCTTCGTCGATCAGGATGCGCAAGGCAGCGCCATCGGCATCGTCGAATTGGCCGTCCTTGATCGACCAGAAAAAGCCTGCGAGGCCCAACAGCCCAAGACCCAATGCGACCGGGATGAGCAGAGCAAGCCCCGTCATTTCGCTGCATTCTTAAGACGGAGCGCGTTTGCGACCACCACCAGCGATGAACCTGACATTGCGGCAGCGGCAATCAACGGGGTGACATAGCCTGCTATTGCGAGCGGCACGGCAAGCGCATTGTAGCCGATTGCAAGAATGAAATTCTGCCTGACGATGTGCTGGGTCCGGCGGGCCGCACGGATTGCGGTTACGACAGGGGTTAGCGCGTCACCCATGAACACGACATCGGCGGCGTTCTGGCCTGCATCGCTCGCCGATGCAGGCGCAATCGAGGCATATCCGGCGGCGAGTGCGGGTCCATCGTTAAGACCGTCGCCGACCATCAGAACCTTATGCCCTGCCGCCTTTTGCCGCGCGATGGCATTGAGTTTCTCTTGCGGCAGCATCGAAGTTTGCGCGGTGATACCCAAGGCGCGGGCAACTGGCGCGACCGATTCAGCGCGGTCGCCTGATATAATCAACGAGGCCAATCCGAGCGACTGAAGCTCGCCCAAGGTCGCTGCTGCGTGCGGACGCATCTGGTCGGAGAAATGCACGACGAACGAAGGCTTACCCTGAATCTGAAGTTCGGATGCAAGGCCTTCATGCGATATCTCCGTATCCGGACGGCCAAGCGATACGGCGCGGCCATTGGCTGTCGCAAAAACCCCTGCTCCAGCCACTTCGCGGACGTGATCGATTTTGCCGGCGGCAACACCTTCTGTTTCCAGCGCCCGCCGGATGCCTTCGGACAGAGGATGACGGCTCGCCCGCGCCAAAGCCAAAAGGACGGCTTTTTGCTCGCCATTTGCGTCCGCCAGATTGATGGGCGTTGGCCGCCCCATGGTGAGCGTGCCGGTCTTGTCGAACATCGCCAGATCGACTTCGGCGAGACGTTCGAGCGCGCTGCCGTCTTTCACCAATATGCCCGCGCGCATCAACGCGCCCGCCACGACGATCTGCGCGGCGGGAACCGCGAGGCCGAGTGCGCAGGGGCAAGTGATGATCAACACGGCGACAGCGATCAGCAGGCTTTCATGCCATCCGGCCCCAGCCACCATCCAGCCAAGAAAGCTGAGTGCGGCGAGCGTATGGACAGCAGGCGCGTAAAGTCGCGCAGCGCGATCAGCCACCCGGACGTACAGCGATTTGCCCTGCGACGCCTGCTCCATCAACCGCGCAATGTCCGCGATGGCGGTATCTGCGCCTGCTGCGGTGACCCGGACATGCACCGGGGCGTCTAGGTTCAATGTACCCGCATGCACGATGCTGCCAACCACGACCGATTGCGCGGTGGTTTCTCCGGTCAGCAGCGACAGATCAAAACTGCTGACGCCTTCCGTCACCACACCGTCGGCAGCTAGGCGTTCTCCAGCGGCGACCAGCATCACCATGTTGGGCTTCAATGCCTTCGCGTCGATCCACGCTGTTTTGCTACCCGGTTGCAACACCATCGCGCCTGCCGAAGTCTGTTTGAGCAAAGCGCTCACCCCATCACGTGCTCGGTCGCGCATAACCGCGTCGAGCCAGCGACCTGTCAGCAGGAAGAACAACAGCATCACCACGCCGTCGAAATAGGCATGCGGGCCGTGGGTAAAGGTTTCATAAAGGCTGAGTGCGGTGGTGATGGTCACGCCGATGGATATCGGCACATCCATATTGGTCCGGCCTTTGCGCAGCGCGCTCCATGCCGAACGGAAGAACGGCTGCCCCGAATAGGCCACGGTCGGTAGCGCAATCAACGCTGACAGCCAATGGAACAAGTCGCGGGTCACGCCGCTGGCTCCCGACCAAACCGACACCGACAGCAGCATGATGTTCATCATCGCGAAACCGGCCACCGCCATCGCCTTCAGCAGGCGTTTGGCTTCGTGATTGTCGTTATCTCCGCTATTTTCCGAAATCGCGACTGCCTCAAAGCCAATGCCGGATATGGCTTCAAGCAGCTGCGGCATCGTCATTTCGGGCAGGTGGGTGACGCTAACCCGTTTGGCGGTAAAATTGACCCGTGCATTGACGATGCCCGGTCGCAAGACCAGCCCGCTCTCCAGTTTCGAGATGCAACCGGCGCAGCGCATGCCCGGTATCGCGAAATCCGACACCGGCAATGCGACAGGGGCGCGGTTGGAGGTTGCGGCTGTCATTGGAGCTGCTGTACGAATTTGTAGATGTCGGCACTTTGGCGCACGGATATCTGCACATTCCAGCGCCCAACGGGCAGCGCGCTCGTTGATACCAGTTTGCCATTGGGCGTGGCTTCAAACGCCAGCGGCTGATCGACAGCGCGGCCCAAGGGATGCATGGCATTACCAATCGCAGTCGCACCCTGTAAGGGCCGACCGTCTTTTTGAACCTCAATCACCACGAACCGGTCAGCAGTCAGCACCGCGTTGACAGCCCAGCCGAGCCTGTCCTGCTTGTCGCCTTCGGCCAGCCAGCGGTTGTAATTCTGACTGGCGACATAGCTGTTATCGACGACCGTTCCGCCAAAGGTGCCAAGCGCCATGCGCGCCATGTAAAAGTTCACCGCCATGACAATGGCAAAGAAGCTGACCAGGATTGCGGTCATGTGCCAGCCGGTGAACTTGCCGTTTGCCAAAATTTTCATTCTTCGCCTTCCTCTTCGCGTTCCGGCCTTTCGAACACAACCGTGTCGCTATCGCCACTTTTGTCGCCGGTGCGTGCGATGGTGCTGATCGTGAACGCGCTATGCTCGGGGCCTTCAGCCGGTGCGGCTACGAACAATTTCACTTTGTGAACCGCATCCGGCGCCACAGCAAAATGGATATGCTGCGTCGCGAATTCGCGCTTGCCTGCGGGTGTCCAGATGACTGCGCCGGGCAGCCCCTCGACATATACATCGACAATACGCGGCCGCGTTTCCATGTTTCGGATTTTCAGCGTGTAGTTGTTGCGGATCGATCCATCGGACAGGCGGACATAGACCGGGTTGCGGTCCGGTTGCACCGCCAAGTCCAGCCGTGTGCGCTGGCCCAAAGTGAACAGCATCGCGAGGCCAATGCTCGCCCAGATGCCGAAATAAATGATCGTGCGCGAACGAAAGAGCGTTTTCAACACGGGATGGCTCGTGCCGCCCGCCTTTTCAACCTCTGCATCGTCCAATGTGCAATAATCGATCAGTCCGCGTGGCTTGCCGATTTGCGCCATGACATTGTCGCAGGCGTCGATACACAATGCGCAGGTGATGCAGCCGATCTGCGGCCCTTCGCGAATATCGATACCTGTCGGACACACAGCGACACATTGGTTGCAGTCGATACAGTCGCCGAATGCAGCCGGATCGACTTGCGCCGCCTTCAAACTGCCGCGCTTCTCCCCACGCCATTCCTTGTAGGTCACGAGCAACGACTTTTCGTCCATCATCGCAGTCTGGATTCGCGGCCACGGGCACATATAAATGCACAGCTGCTCGCGCATGAAGCCGCCGAAGATGAAGGTTGTGGCGGTCAATATGCCGATCGTCGCATAAGCCACGGGTGCCGCATCGCCAGACCAGAAATCGCGCACCAATGTCGGCGCGTCGGCGAAATACATGATCCACGCGCCCCCGGTCCAAAAGGCGATAAACAGCCATACCGACCATTTGCCGAGGCGCTTGGCGATTTTCTGCGGGCCCCACGGTGCCCTTTCCAGCCGGATCTGCGCGTTGCGGTCGCCATCAATATAGCGCTCGACATGCAGGAACAGATCGGTCCAAACGGTCTGCGGACAGGCATAGCCGCACCATGCGCGGCCAACCGCGCTGGTCACCAAGAATAGCCCGATGCCCGCCATGACCAACAGGCCGACGACATAATAAAATTCGTGTGGCCAGATTTCGATCTGGAACATGTAAAAACGCCGGTTGGCGAGATCGACGAGGACCGCTTGATCAGGCGCATAAGGTCCGCGATCCCAGCGCAGCCACGGCGTGATATAATAGATCGCCAGCGTGACCGCCATAATGCCCCATTTCAGCCGACGGAAGAATCCGTCGACTGCCTTGGGATAGACGCCCTTGCGGGCCTCGTAGAGCGGCTGGTTCGGGTCCGAGAGGTCCTTAGGGTTGGACATTGGATGCGACCTTTGCCGCTTTGGGTACAGGTGTTGCCGCTGGCGCGGGATTGGCTTCCCCGCCACCGAGCGAATGCACGTAGGCTGCCAGCATCTTGATCGTCACCGGATCGAGGCGATTGTCCCAGCGTGGCATTACGCCATAGCGCGCATTGTTGACGGTTGTCGTCAGGCTCGCTTTGTCCCCGCCATATAGCCAGATACCATCGGTCAGGTTCGGCGCGCCGAATGCGCGTAAGCCCTTACCGTCAACGCCGTGACATGACGCGCAGTTGTTGGAAAACAATGCAGCGCCGATGGCCGACTTTGGGCTTGCCTTTTCAAGACCGGACAACGAGCGGACATAGGATGTCACTGCATCGATTTCGCCATTGCTCAACACACCCGCAAAAGCCGGCATCTGCGAAAAACGCGTTTCGTCATGGTCTGGCTGCCTTATGCCATTCGTCAGCGTATAATGAATTGCAGGCAGGTCACCGCCCCACAGCCAGTCATCATCGTTGAGATTGGGATAGCCAGCCGAACCCGCTGCACCCGAACCATGGCACTGGACGCAGTGCACTTTGAACGCCGCGCGTCCGCCTTCGACGGCCGCCTGATACAGCCGTTCGTCACCCGCCAATTGTTCGACAGATATTGCCGCAAGCGCGCTTGTGATCGGCGCGCGACGAACTGCTTCGGCTTGCAATTCCTGTTCAAACTGCCCCCGGCTCGACCAGTTCCACAGACCTTGGGTCGCGCTGTTGACCATCGGGATCGCGGGATAGAGTATGATATAGCCCAACGCCCACACAATCGTTCCCCAAAAGGTGAACACCCACCAGCGGGGCATCGGTGTGTCGAGTTCTTCTATGCCATCCCATTCATGACCGACTGTTTGCGTGCCGGTTGGAGCATCAATCCGTTTGTTTTTGGTCATCGTCATCGTCCCTGAATATGATATGCGCCGCGTCGTGATTTCGCCCGGCTGCCCCTTTGCGAAAGGGCCACGCGACGAGGACAAGAAACATCATCCCCATCGCAACCAGCCCCCAGCTGTCGGCAAAGTGGCGCAGATCGTTATAGTTCATCGCGGCTGCTCATGTGCTTGGGCCTTTTGACGATCGACCAGCGTTCCGAGCATCTGAAGATAGGCGACAACGGCGTCCATCTCCGTCACGTTGGCGGGGTTTCCATCGAAATCACGGACCTGCGCCTTGGGGTAGCGTTGTTTTAGCGCGGCGGCATCAGCATTGGGGTCGGCCTGAGCCATCAGATCGGCATCGGCCGCTTTGATAGCCTCATCGGTGTAGGGCACGCCAACGCGCGACAACGCCGCAAGATGCGCAGACATGTCGCCTGCCTTGACCGACCTTTCTGCTAGAAAGGCATAAGGCGGCATGATTGATTCCGGCACCACGCTGCGCGGGTCTTTGAGATGGGCACGATGCCATTCGTCCGAATAGCGTCCGCCAACACGCGCCAGATCCGGTCCGGTGCGTTTTGACCCCCATTGAAACGGATGGTCGTACATGCTCTCCGCCGCCAGGCTATAGGCACCATAACGTTCGACCTCGTCGCGGAACGGACGGATCATCTGGCTGTGGCAGACATAACAGCCCTCGCGCATGTAAATGTTGCGGCCCGTCAGCTCTAGCGGGGTGTATGGCCGCATGCCCTCGACCTTCTCGACGGTTGAGTCGATCCAGAACAATGGCGCGATTTCGACGATACCGCCGATCGCCACGGCACCCAGCGCACACAGCCCCAGCAGCGTGACATTGCGCTCCAGTTTCTTGTGGCTGAACATTCCGGTTTTGGTGTCGCTTGTCATGATGATGGCTCCTTATTCGGCCGGAACGGCGACGTAGGGGCGGTCGGCGTCGGGATTATGTGGCGTTTCGGTCATCGCCTTTTCATCGCGGAGCCTGCCCGCAACGGTCATCCAGACATTGTAGACCATGATCAAAGCGCCGCAGAGATAGAGCAGCCCGCCAAAGGCCCGGATGACATACATCGGGAACATTGCCGCCACCGTTTCAGCAAAAGAGTAAACGAGATAGCCGTCGGCACCATATTCACGCCACATCAGGCCTTGCATGATCCCAGCAACCCACATCGCCGAGGCATAGAAAACAATACCGATCGTCGAGAGCCAGAAGTGCCAGTTGATCATCCGCAACGAATACATGCGGCTGCGTCCCCAAAGGCGCGGGAACAAATAATAGAGGCAGGCAAAGGTAATCATGCCGTTCCAGCCGAGCGCTCCGCTATGCACATGGCCGATGGTCCAGTCGGTGTAATGCGACAGGCTGTTGACTGCCTTGATCGACAGCATCGGCCCTTCAAAAGTGCTCATGCCGTAGAATGCGAGCGCCATGACCATCATACGGATGATCGGGTCTGTTCGGATCTTGTCCCATGCGCCGTTCAGCGTCATCAGGCCGTTGATCATCCCTCCCCAGCTTGGCATCCACAGGACGATCGAGAAGACCATCCCCAACGTCTGCGCCCAGTCGGGCAAAGCGGTGTAATGCAAATGGTGCGGCCCGGCCCAGATGTAGAGGAAGATCAAGGACCAGAAGTGGACGATGGAAAGCCGGTAGGAATAGACCGGACGCTCAGCCTGCTTGGGCACAAAATAATACATCATGGCAAGGAAGCCGGCGGTCAGGAAAAATCCGACTGCATTATGGCCGTACCACCACTGGGTCAGCGCATCCTGCACACCAGCAAAGGCACTATAGCTTTTTGAGCCGACGAGGCTAACCGGCATCGACAGGTTGTTGACCAGATGCAACATCGCAACGGTGATGATGAAGGCAAGGTAGAACCAGTTCGCGACGTAAATATGCGCCTCTTTGCGCTTCACCAAAGTGCCGACAAACACCGCCAGATAACTGACCCAGACAATGGTCAGCCAGATATCGACATACCATTCTGGCTCGGCATATTCCTTGGCCTCGGTAACGCCCATAAGATAGCCGGTGGCGGCAAGCACGATAAACAGCTGATAGCCCCAGAAAACGAAACGGGCGAGACCAGGGAAAGCGAGTCTCGCCCGGCACGTGCGCTGGACGACGTAGAAACTCGTCGCGATCAGCGCATTGCCTCCAAATGCGAAGATAACTGCTGACGTGTGCAGCGGCCGCAAGCGGCCGAATGTCGTATATTCCAGATTGAGGTTTAGCAGCGGGAAGGCCAGCTGAAGCGCGATGATCAGCCCCACAAGGAACCCCGCGATGCCCCAGAACATCGTAGCAATAACCCCCCAGCGTATTGGATCATCATCATAACGTGATGCTACAGAGGGGCCACTGAGCACGGGGAAGCGCTGGGTTAGAAAATCGAACTTATTCATCGACACGGCCATCGCGATCAGTGCGGCGACACAGGCAATCCCCATATGTACAGAAAAGGCCTGATCAACGCCCAATACCATTGCAACAAAGGCCAGAAGCGCAACGACGAACAACACGCCGACGCGTGTCACAAGCTTATCCATAGTCTTTCCCCGAGCCGCAAAATGACGGCTTCTGCCGCTGTCATGCGTCGGCGCAGCATGATCTTCTTTGATTCAGATCAAATAGAGGAAAAACAGCGCCTCAAGTGGCGCATATTGCGTTCGTTCGAACGACGCACTGGGAATAGTCCAGCATTCTGCGGTTACCGTCAAAACATTAAGTACAAAGCATTCTAGGCGCACTGCTTTTAAAAATGTTCGGATCGTGTTCGGATTGTTCAGAAGTGTTATAAATACATGATTTATTGCGGAAATTTCGTCGAACCGAATCTTGCCAAGGTTGGGGTCGAGGGTTCGAATCCCTTCGCCCGCTCCAGTTTTTCAATGCTTTAGGCGATAGAGCCTCTGCTGCCCAAAGCGGGTTTGCAGTCTGCGTTTTTATCAGCGTTCTGATTGGAACGCCCGCGCAAAAATCGTGGAAATTTAGTTTTTAGACAGGCCTTGGATGAGGCATTGCCGGTTTACGTGATTGGTACTGCGCTCATCATGGTGTTCAGCACGCTTCTAAAAACGGATGAGCGAGCTCATCCGTAACGCTGCCGTTAAAATATATGGTGCACCCAACTGGATTCGAACCAGTGGCCCCCAGATTAGGAATCTGATGCTCTATCCTGCTGAGCTATGGGTGCTACGTCGCAAGCCATAGCTGTGTGCTATCGGGTGGTCAATTTTTAGCAGATGGCGGCACGACTGGAAAAAGCAGCGGGGCAACCTGGACGCCTTCCTCCATCAATGCCTTGGCTTCATCGGCGCTTGTTTCGCCATGGATGATACGATCTGCTTCTTCACCATAATGGATCGCGCGGGCGGTTTCGGCAAACTGGCCGCCGACCCATTGCGATTGTTTCAGCATCTCAGTTTGCGCCACAGCAAGCTTTTGAACGAACTCCACAACCGCAGGCGGCAGCGCGTCGGTTTTTACAGGCTCAGCCGCGGCCGCTGGAGCCGCTATGTCGGCGATAGGAACAGGCACG